>NZ_DJUS01000028.1:0-5428 GCF_002438365.1 Pseudomonas sp. UBA6276 | reverse complement strand
ACTGGAACGTCAGCCTGAACGATGCCCGGGTCGATCCGGCAATCTTCATCAACGCCTTCCAGCCTTGATCCACCGGAAATCCTCTCAGCACTGCTTGACCTGTGGGAGCGGGCTCAGCCCGCGAAGGCCGCACCGTCGACCCAGCGCATTGCGCCGCCCCTTGAAGCCACGCAATCTCTGGCACCTCTTTCCAAATCTTCAGCAATAAAATCTCGCCTGCTCCAAGATAGCCAACTCTCCTACCATTTTCCTCAATACCCTTGCCATTTTTCACCCCAATGGTTAGGGTTGAGGTCATGAAAACCGCCCATACCCTCATCCAGCTCCGCCAGCACCGCAGCCTCTGCCTGGTCAGTGCACGACTGCCTGGCTGAAACGCGTCGCCTCGCCCCTCACCTTTTCGAATGACCGGCAGGCCCTTTCCCCAGGCTGCTCACCAAGGATTTTCACCATGTCCATGCTCAAAGACCCGTCGCAGAAGTACCGCGCGTTCCCGACTATCGACCTCCCCGATCGCACCTGGCCGTCGAAGTCCATCACCGCCGCGCCCATCTGGTGCAGCTCCGACCTGCGCGACGGCAACCAGTCACTGATCGAACCCATGGATGCGGTCAAGAAACTGCGCTTCTGGAAAACCCTGGTCGCCGTGGGCGTGAAGGAAATCGAAGCCTCCTTCCCTTCCGCGTCGCAGACCGATTTCGATTTCGTGCGCACCTTGATCGAAGACGGCCACATCCCGGACGACACGACCATTCAGGTCCTGACCCAGGCCCGTGAAGACCTCATCGCGCGCACCTTCGAATCGCTCAAGGGCGCCAAGAAAGCCATCGTTCACCTGTACAACGCTACTTCGCCGTCCTTCCGCAAGATCGTTTTCAACCAGGACAAACAGGGCGTCAAGGACATCGCAGTGAATGCCGCCAAGCTGTTCGTCAAATACGCAGCGCAGCAGCCGGAAACCCAGTGGACCTTCCAGTACTCGCCGGAGACGTTCAGCGCCACCGAGCTCGAGTTCGCCAAGGAAGTCTGCGATGCGGTGATCGAAGTGTGGAACCCCACTCCGCAGAACAAGGTGATCCTCAACCTGCCGGCGACCGTGGAAGTGTCCACCCCGAACATCTATGCCGATCAGATCGAATGGTTCGGCCGTCACATCAATCGTCGCGACAGCGTGCTGCTCAGCCTGCACACCCACAACGACCGCGGTACCGGCGTGGCCGCCACCGAACTGGGCCTGATGGCCGGTGCAGATCGTGTGGAAGGCTGCCTGTTCGGCAACGGCGAGCGGACCGGCAACGTCGATCTGGTGACCCTTGGCTTGAACCTGTACACCCAGGGCGTCGATCCCGAGCTGGACTTCTCCGACATCGACGGCATCCGCAAGGTGGTCGAGGAATGCAACCAGTTGCCGGTGCATCCGCGTCATCCGTATGTCGGCGATCTGGTCCATACCGCGTTTTCCGGCTCGCACCAGGACGCCATTCGCAAGGGTTTCACCCAGCAGAAGGAAGGCACGGTGTGGGAAGTGCCCTACCTGCCGATCGACCCGGCCGACATCGGTCGCAGCTACGAGGCAGTCATCCGCGTCAACAGCCAGTCGGGCAAGGGTGGCATCACCTACCTGCTCGAACAGGAATACGGCATCAGCCTGCCGCGGCGCATGCAGATCGAGTTCAGCCAGGTAGTACAGGGCGAGACCGACCGCCTCGGCCTTGAAATGACCGCTCAGCAGATCTATGCGCTGTTGCGCAAGGAGTACCTGCAGGCCAACACGCCCTATGCGTTGATCAGCCATCGGTTGCAGGAAGAGAACGGCAACAGTGCGGTTGACGTGGAAGTGCACAGCGACGGTGAAACACAGCACTGGCGCGGCAAGGGCAACGGCGCCCTGGAAGCGCTGGTGGCCTCCATGCCGGTCGCGGTCGAGATCATGGACTACAACGAACACGCCATTGGCGCTGGCACCAACGCCAAGGCCGCGGCCTATATCGAGCTGCGTGTGGCCGGTGGACGTCCGGTGCATGGTGTTGGCGTGGATGAAAACATCACCACCGCCAGCTTCAAGGCACTGTTCAGCGCACTGAATCGCTCGCTGAGCCAGCAGGAAGCGAAAGCTGCCTGACGGGCAGCCACACAGGAACCGGCCTTCAGGGCCGGTTTTTTTATGCCTGCGCTACCCCGTAGGAGCGGTCATCGGCCGCGAAAACCACACCGCGGTGTGTCAGGTATGAGCGTTCCTAGCGCAACTCGTATTCGTCAGCGTCCAAGTGGGCCGGGAACTTGCTGCGATAGGCGTGCAGGGCCTGGGCATCGAGGCTGGCATGAAACACGCCGTCGGCCTCACCCGCGCACAACAGGGTTTCGCCCTGAAAGTCCAACAACTGGCTGTCACCCGTGTAGGCAAAGCCCTTGCCGTCGGTGCCCACCCGATTCACCGCCGCCACGTAGCAGAGGTTCTCGATCGCACGGGCCGGCAGCAGGCGGTTCCAGTGCATGCGCCGCGCGCCCGGCCAGTTGGCCGTGTACAGCAACAGGTCGGTGCCCTCGCCATCTCGGCTCCACACCGGAAAACGCAGGTCGTAACAGATCAACGGACGCACGCGCCAGCCCCTCACGGCGAACACCGCTTGCCGCTCGCCGGGGCTGTAGTGTTCGTGCTCTCCCGCCATGCGAAACAGATGACGCTTGTCGTAGTGCAGCATCCGCCCATCCGGGCAGGCCCACAGCAGGCGATTGCGGTAGCTGCCATCGGCAGCCTGGACGATCACGCTGCCGGTGACCACCGCATCGAGCTTGTTGGCCCACGCCAGCAGCCAGTCGTGGGTCACCCCGTTCTCCGGCTCGCAAAGGCTTTCGGACTCCATTGAAAAGCCGGTGGTGAACATCTCGGGCAAGACCACCAGATCGGCGCCCTGGGCTTGTTCCAGCAAGGTATCGAAGTGTTCGAGATTGGCCTCGCGGTCGTGCCAGGCCAACTGGGTCTGGATCAACGCGATCTTTAGCTCAGGGGCCTGCTCGGCCAGGGGTGCTTCCGTCAGATTCGGCATAGTTTGTGGGCTGCCTCGCGCAGCGTCTCCTCACGTTTGGCGAAACACAAGCGAACCAGGCGCTGGTCCGCAACCGGCGTGCGATAGAACACCGAAACCGGAATGCTGGCTACGCCATGCTCACGCGTCAGCCACAGCGCCATGTCGACGTCGTTGAGGTCGGGGCGGATCGCCGAATAGTCGACAAGTTGAAAATAGGTGCCGGGCGTGGGCACAAACGTGAACCGCGAATCGGTCAGCAGATCGCAGAGCAGATCGCGCTTGCCTTGATAGAACCCAGGCAACGCATCCACGTGGTCGGGGTGTTCAGCCATGTACTCGGCCAGGGCATGCTGCAAGGGCGTGACGCCACAGAAACTGACGTATTGATGCACCTTGCGCAGCTCCCGAGTCAGCGCGGGCGGTGCGATCACGTAGCCGGTTTTCCAGCCGGTGACGTGATAGGTCTTGCCGAACGAACTGACCACGAACGCCCGCTTGTATAGCCGCTCGCAGGCCAGCACGCTGGCATGGGCGACGCCATCGAACACCAGGTGCTCGTAGACCTCGTCGCTGAGGATGTAGATGTCGCGGTCGGCGATCAAGGTCGCCAGGCGGTCGAGCTCTGAGGCAGTGATCAGGGCACCGCTGGGGTTGTGCGGCGTGTTGATCACGATCATTCGGGTACGCGCGTTGATCGCTTGGCCCAGTTGCTGCCAGTCGATGCTGAAATCCGCAGCATCCAGTTGCACGTGCACGCACGTGCCGCCCGCCAATTCGACCGCGGGCTCGTAGCTGTCGTAGCAGGGATCGAACACGATCACTTCATCGCCGTGGCGAATGGTGGCCTGAATTGCGCAGAAAATCGCCTGTGTGGCGCCGGGGGTAATGGTGATTTCGCTTTCGGCATCCACACGACGTCGATACAACCGCTCGACCTTGGCCGCAACCTGTTCGCGCAGGGCGGGCAGCCCGGTCATGGGCGAGTATTGGTTATGCCCGGCCAGCACATGCCGCCCGACGGCTTCGAGCAAGGCAGGCGGACCGTCGAAATCCGGGAAACCCTGAGACAGGTTCAAGGCGCCGGTTTGTGCGGCGAGATGGGACATGGTGGTAAAGATGGTGGTGCCGACATTCGGCAGCTTGCTGCTGATCATGGGCCGCTCCCTGGGAAAACGTTCCCCAGTGTAGCAGGCAGACCGCATACACCGCCGACGCGGCTTGCGCCGCTGCTACAGGGATTGCGGGGGGCCTGATGGAACGCATGGGGCGTCGACGCGGCTTGCGCCGCTGCTCCAGGGGTTGCGGGGGGCCTGATGGAACGCGTGGAACGCCGACGCGGCTTGCGCCGCTGCTACGGGGATTGCGGGGGGCCTGATGGAACGCATGGGACGTCGACGCGGCTTGCGCCGCTGCTACAGGGATTGCGAGGGGCCTGATGGAACGCATGGAACGTTGACGCGGCGTGCGTCGCTGATACGGGTTACACATTCCCCTGTAGCAGCGGCGCGAGCCGCGTCCGGCACCACCGCGGTGTATCAGCGCTTGTCGCGGCGCTTCTTGTCGGCCTTCTTGTGGTGCGACATCAGGCGACGCTTCTTGTTGACCTGGCGGTCGGTGAGCGTGTTCTTGTTGCCTTCGTACGGGTTCTCGCCACCCTTGAACTCGATACGGATCGGCGTACCGACCAGCTTGAGCACGCGGCGATACGTGTTTTCCAGATAGCGCACGTACGACTTCGGCACCTTCTCCACCTGGTTGCCGTGGATCACGATCAACGGCGGGTTGGCACCACCCAGGTGAGCGTAGCGCAGCTTGATCCGGCGGCTGTTGACCATTGGCGGCTGGTGCTCCTGCACCGCGTCCTCGAGGATCTGGGTCAGGCGGCTGGTCGGCCAGCGGGTGATCGCCGACTTGAACGACGCCTGCACCGAAGCATACAAGTTACCCACGCCGGTGCCATGCAGCGCCGAAATGAAGTGGATGTCGGCGAAGTCGACGAAGAACAACCGCCGCTCCAGCTCGACCTTCACATAGTCGCGCTCGCTGGGCTGCATGCCGTCCCACTTGTTCAGCGCGATGACGATGGCGCGCCCGGTTTCCAGGGCGAAGCCCAGCAGGTTCAGGTCATGGTCGACCACGCCTTCGCGTGCATCCATGACGAAGATCACCACGTTGGCGTCCTGGATCGCCTGCAGCGTCTTGACCACCGAGAACTTCTCGACTTCCTCGTGGATCTTGCCGCGCTTGCGCACACCGGCCGTGTCGATCAACGTGTACTTCTCTTCGTTGCGTTCGAAGGGAATGTAGATACTGTCGCGAGTCGTACCTGGCTGGTCATAGACGATCACCCGATCTTCGCCGAGCATGCGATTGACCAGCGTCGACTTGCCGACGTTGGG
>NZ_DJUS01000139.1:0-6311 GCF_002438365.1 Pseudomonas sp. UBA6276 | reverse complement strand
TGTCGATGGTGATGTTCCAGAAACCGGTACTGGGCGCCGTGATCTTGGCCGGGAAGGTGTCGAACGCGCCGCCATGATAGGTATGTCGCCCACCGTTCTTGAAGCTGCGGAAGTTGGCGTCGCTCATCAGGCGGATGTTGCAGCGCTGAGAGCACTCGATGACAACCAGATCGTCTTCATTGAGGTGCTCGCGCTGGTGAACGAATTTCATGGGCTCTCCACAGTTACAGGTGCGCGAAAAAGCGCAACGATATCATGTGCATCGCAGCGCGGATAAATTCTACCGATGCATGGAGCAAATTCATGACCTTGCGGTCACAGGGTATTTAATGACGGAGATGCATCATGAAGTGGGCCTGGTTGACGGCAGTGGTAATGCTCGGTGGTTGTGCCACCGTGACGGACATCGAGAAAAGCCCCGAGACCATGAGTGTGATTTCCGGCAAGACCCCCAAGGAATATTCCACCTGTGTGGTCGCCCAGTTGAGCGACAGCCGCGGACCGTCGGTGATCGAACAGAAACACGACGGCTATCGCATCATCGTTCCGCAGAAACTCTCCAAGGATCCGGCCGCCGTGCTGATCGTCGACGATCGTTCCGGCGGCAGCAGCATCAAGGTACACGAGCGCCTGTCCAATGTGCCTCTGCGCCCGGCTGACGTGCGCCAGGCGGCCGAGAAATGCATTTCCGGCTGAGCCGATCCTACTTGCAGATCACCACCAGGCTGCGGGTCTGGTAGTTGCCCAGGTCGGCATCCGCCAGCCCAGCCTCGTCCGCACGTCGCGGCACGCCCTGAGTCGCTACCGTCTGGTAGCCGCCGGGGCACTCGAGTCTTGCCTGCTCGTCGCACTTGTCCCAGGACATGGCCTGACCCGAACAGTCGATGTTCAAGCCCTGTTGGCCGTTCTTCAAAATGGTGGGGGAAGTACTCGCGCAGGCCGAAACGGCGAGCACGGCGATGCAAGACAGGGTAGTGCGCAGGAGGGTGTTCATGGGGCGGGATTCTTCAGGTAGACAAGGGGGCCGCTATGCGGTGGCCCAATGCTATACACTGGCAAGCGGCAAGGGTAGTTGTGCAAGGAAAAATTCCGTTGCTCGACCGATGTAGCAATATTTACCCTGCAGTGGAACTATATGCATCAGGATTTCTCTATCAACCAATCAATTGGCCAGCGGCAGACATTGTGAAGTAGTCGACGCCTGAAACCGACTGTGCCGTACCTCGTCAGCATTGCTCTTTTGTAAGGACTCACATGATCAAGAAATGCTTGTTTCCAGCGGCCGGCTACGGTACTCGCTTCCTTCCAGCGACCAAAGCAATGCCCAAGGAAATGCTGCCGATCGTCAACAAGCCACTGATCCAGTACGGTGTCGAAGAAGCCCTGGAAGCTGGCTTGAGCCAGATCTCCATCGTCACCGGTCGCGGCAAGCGCGCGATCGAAGACCACTTCGACATCAGCTATGAGCTGGAAACCCAGATCAAGGGCACCGAGAAAGAGAAGTACCTGGTCGGCATCCGCAAACTGATCGACCAGTGCACCTTCTCCTACACCCGCCAAGTGCAGATGAAGGGCCTGGGCCACGCCATCCTCAGCGGTCGTCCACTGATCGGTGACGAGGCGTTCGCCGTGGTGCTGGCGGACGACATGTGCGTGAATCTGGAAGGCGACGGCGTGCTGCAGCAGATGGTCAAGCTGTACAACCAGTTCCGCTGCTCGATCGTCGCCATTCAGGAAGTCGATCCTCAGGAAACCAACAAGTACGGCGTGATCGCCGGCGACATGATTCGTGAAGACATCTATCGCGTGACCAGCATGGTTGAAAAGCCAAAGCCCGAAGATGCCCCATCGAACCTGGCCATCATCGGCCGCTACATCCTGACCCCGGACATCTTCGACCTGATCGAACAGACCGAGCCAGGCAAGAGTGGCGAGATCCAGATCACCGATGCCCTGATGAAGCAGGCCCAGAACGGTTGCGTACTGGCCTACAAATTCAAGGGCGAGCGTTTCGACTGCGGCGGCGCGGAAGGCTACATCGACGCCACCAACTTCTGTTTCGAAAACTTCTACAAAACCGGCAAGGCGTTCATCTGACGCCTCACCGGCTTGCATGATCGACGCCGCTGCTCTTCGGACAGCGGCGTTCTTGTTTATGGCTACGGCCCGTTGGCGGGTCGTGCAGGTGCCAGGAGAGCAACATGAGCTATGACTTCGATTTATTCGTGATTGGCGCCGGTTCCGGCGGTGTGCGCGCAGCGCGTTTTGCCGCAGGTTTCGGAGCGAAGGTGGCAGTGGCCGAGAGCCGCTACCTGGGTGGAACCTGCGTCAACGTGGGCTGCGTACCGAAGAAGCTGCTGGTTTACGGCGCGCACTTTGCCGACGACTTCGACCATGCCAGCGGCTTTGGCTGGAGCCTGGAAAAACCCTCGTTCGACTGGTCGACCCTGATCGACAACAAGAACAAGGAAATCGAACGGCTCAATGGCATCTACCGCAATATGCTGGTGAACAGCGGCGTCAAGCTGATCGAAGGCCATGCGCGCCTGGTCAACCCGCATACGGTCGAAGTGGACGGCCAGCGCTTCAGTGCCGAGCACATCCTTGTGGCAACCGGTGGCTGGCCGCAGATCCCCGACGTGCCGGGGCGCGAGCATGCCATCACTTCGAATGAGGCGTTTTTCCTGGAGCAGTTGCCCAAGCGGGTGATCGTGGTAGGGGGTGGTTACATCGCCGTCGAATTCGCCGGGATCTTCAATGGTTTGGGCAGCGACACCACCTTGCTCTACCGCGGTGAAATGTTCCTGCGCGGCTTCGACGGCTCGGTGCGCAAACACCTGAGCGAAGAGCTGACCAAGCGCGGCATGAACCTGCAGTTCAATGCCGACATCGCTCGCATCGACAAGCTCGACGACGGCAGCCTCAAGGTCACCCTCAAGGACGGCCGCGAGTTGGCGGCCGATTGCGTGTTCTACGCCACCGGACGTCGGCCGATGCTGGACAACCTGGGGCTGGAGAACACCGGTGTGAAGCTAGACGACAAGGGGTTCATCCAGGTCGACGAGCAGTTCCAGACCACCGAACCGTCGATCCTGGCGCTGGGTGATGTGATTGGCCGGGTGCAACTGACTCCCGTGGCCTTGGCCGAGGGTATGGCCGTAGCGCGTCGGCTGTTCAAGCCGGAGCAGTATCGCCCCGTGGATTACAGGCACATTCCAACCGCTGTGTTCAGCCTTCCCAACATCGGAACCGTCGGCCTGACCGAGGAAGAGGCGCGGGAGCTGGGTCATTCGGTGCAGATTTTCGAAAGCCGTTTCCGGCCCATGCAGTTCAGCCTGACCCACAGCCAGGAGCGCACCCTGATGAAGCTGGTGGTCGATGCCGATACCGACAAGGTGCTGGGTTGCCACATGGTCGGTCCGGATGCCGGCGAGATCGTTCAGGGCCTGGCCATCGCCTTGAAGGCGGGCGCGACCAAGCAGGTGTTCGACGAAACCATCGGCGTGCACCCCACGGCCGCCGAAGAGTTCGTCACCATGCGTACACCGGTAGACGCTTGAGCCTTGGGCCTGCCGGTCAGTCCGGCAGGCCAACCACGGCGGCGTATTCCTGCAGCGCGGCATCGTGGCTGATGCCCAGCTTTTCCATGGCGCAGCGTTTCTGGCGGCTGATGGTCTTCTCGCTGCGATCCAGATGCGCAGCGACGTCTCGCCCGCTCATGCCGCCCACCAGCAGCTTCAGCACTTCCAGCTCGCGCGTCGACAGTCGCTCGTGGGTACCTCTGTGTTCCACTTCGTGCTCGGCCAGGCGTCGGGTGAAGCGGGCGCTGAGGTAGTTGTTGCCGCGCATCAGGCTGTGCGCCGCCGTGCTCAGGTTGCTCAGGCACTCCTGCTTGTCGTACAGGCCTCGCGCGCCGCTGTCGAGAATGGCGCGCAGGACCATGGGGTTGTCCAGCGTGGTCAATACCAGCACCGGCAGGCGTGGGTAGCGCTGACGCACTTGACGCAGCAGGGCGAGGCCGTCGCCACCGTGCTGTTGGGGCATGTGGTAGTCAGTGATCAGCAGATCACAGGCATGCTGCTGCAACGATTCGAGGACCCGGCTGGCATTCTCGGCCTCATCGATCACGCTGAAGCGTGAACGCGGTGCACGCTCCAAGGCGATGCGCAGCCCGAGTCGAACGGCCGAATGGTCGTCGGCCACGATGGTTTTGATAGTCACCTGGTTGATCTCATCTGCGAAAGCGGGCCTCATGCTAGCCGTGGTGCGAGGGCATGGCTGTAAGGAGGACGTGTGTGCAGACGTGAGAAAAGTCGACAAAACGCGGCAGCATTGCCCCTCGTTCACAATTCTTCTTTATTATGGGTAGCTTCGATAGGCAAAACCAATCACTAGCATCCAGTTTGCCAATGAGCTATCGGGCGAGCATGTGTTTAGGATGCTCCCTATCGAATTCAAACACGATTTCAACCCCCTGAAGGAGAGTCACCGATGCCGATCATCAACAGCCAAGTCAAGCCATTCAACGCTACCGCTTACCACAACGGCGCTTTCGTGCCGGTCAGCGACGCCGATCTGAAAGGCAAGTGGTCTGTCGTATTCTTCTACCCAGCCGACTTCACCTTCGTCTGCCCAACCGAACTGGGCGACCTGGCCGACAACTACGAAGCGTTCAAGCAACTGGGCGTGGAAATCTACGGTGTGTCGACTGACACCCACTTCACCCACAAAGCCTGGCACGACACCTCGGACACCATCGGCAAGATCCAGTACCCGCTGATCGGCGATCCGACCCACGTCATCTCGAAGAACTTCGACGTGCTGATCGAAGCCGACGGTATTGCTGACCGTGGCACCTTCGTGATCAACCCAGAAGGCCAGATCAAGATCGTCGAACTGAACGACGGTGGTGTAGGCCGCGACGCTTCCGAGCTGCTGCGCAAAGTCAAAGCTGCCCAGTACGTTGCTGCTCACCCAGGCGAAGTCTGCCCAGCCAAGTGGAAAGAAGGCGAAGCCACTCTGGCTCCATCGCTGGACCTGGTTGGCAAGATCTAAGCAGCTTCCCGAGCTGTGTCCCGCGGGTCACTTCCCGCGGGATCGCGACATCCGTTACCCGATGGCGACACCTCCGTAACGGACCGCTTTCGTTTCATCGTTTCCAAAAGTATCTCGCTCACGCGGGGCCCAGTGCCCTGGCGGGCAACTGTCGTCTTCGAAACACTCAAAACGGAAATCGCCCTCATGTTGGACGCCAATCTTAAAGCCCAGTTGAAAGCCTATCTGGAACGGGTCACCCAACCGATCGAGATCGTCGCGTCCCTTGATGACGGCGCGAAATCCCAAGAATTGCTCGGTCTGCTGCGTGACATCGATGCACTGTCGGACAAGATCACGCTGCTGGACAACGGTAACGATGCGCGCAAGCCGTCGTTCTCCATCAATCGCCCCGGAGCGGACATCGGCCTGCGTTTCGCCGGTATCCCCATGGGTCACGAATTTACCTCGCTGGTACTGGCGCTGCTGCAGGTGGGCGGCCACCCGTCCAAGGCCAGTGCCGAGGTCATCGAACAGATCGCTGCCCTGAAAGGCGAGTTCCTGTTCGAAAGTTACTTCTCGCTGTCGTGCCAGAACTGCCCAGACGTGGTCCAGGCACTGAACCTGATGGCGGTGCTCAACCCCAATATTCGTCACGTGGCCATCGACGGCGCCCTGTTCCAGGCCGAAGTCGAAGAGCGTCAGGTGATGGCTGTGCCAAGCATTTACCTCAACGGCAAGAACTTCGGCCAGGGCCGCATGGGTCTGGAAGAGATTCTGGCCAAGATCGACACCAGCGCCAGTGATCGTCAGGCGGAAAAGCTCAACGCCAAGCAGGCGTTCGACATGCTGGTGATCGGCGGCGGCCCTGCCGGTGCATCGGCAGCCATTTATGCGGCGCGTAAAGGTATTCGTACCGGTGTGGCGGCTGAGCGTTTCGGCGGGCAAGTGCTGGACACCATGGCCATCGAGAACTTCATTTCCGTACAGGAAACCGAAGGTCCGAAGCTGGCTGTCGCCCTGGAAGAGCACGTCAAGCAGTACGACGTGGACATCATGAACCTGCAGCGCGCCGAGAAACTGGTGCCGGGCAAGGACGGTGCACCTCACGAGGTGATTTTCGCCAGCGGCGCGTCGCTCAAGGCCAAGACGCTGATCCTGGCGACCGGTGCGCGCTGGCGTGAAATGAACGTGCCGGGCGAGCAGGAATACCGTAACCGCGGCGTGGCCTACTGCCCGCACTGTGATGGTCCGCTGTTCAAGGGCAAGCGCGTGGC
>NZ_DJUS01000141.1:0-26152 GCF_002438365.1 Pseudomonas sp. UBA6276 | reverse complement strand
CAGTGCAGGTTGATCAGGTAGGGCGCCAGCATGTGCACGTTGACCATCTGTTGGAACGCAGCCGCCTCGTCTCCCGCACTGTCCGCGATCCAGGCCGACGCGTTGTGGACGATGGCGCGCAGCTGCGAAGTCTGCGCCTTGAGCGCATCGATGAACGCTAGAATACCAGCCTCGCTACCGAAGTCGGCATGGATGGTGACCGCCCCCATCTCGCGCAGATGAGCGACGGTTTCGCGCTCCTGACGGTAGCTGATGATGACTGGCTGACCTTCGCCCAACAGGCGTTCGGCGCAGTGCAGGCCGATGCGCTGGCTCGCACCGGTGATGAGGATCGGGTGGGGCATGTGGCGGGCTCTTCGTCGGCAGGTTGCTGCGCTGATTTATACCACAAAGCGCAGCAGGGCCGGCCGATCAGGCCACTTTGGCCTTGGGCAGCGGGGCGCGGGCCGGGGTGGCGTGCAACCAGTTGCGCAGCAGGCGCGTGGACAAGGGAATGAAGAAGAACACCATGATCGGGGTCAGAGCCAGGGTGCTGAGCATGATTCTGGGCACCAGGCTGATCTCGTTCAGCACGTGGCCGAACAGGAAGTTGAAGATCAGCGACACCGGAAAGAACGCCAGCCAGATGGCCACGGCCTGTTTCCAGCGCGGTGGACGCTGCAGGCCGCTGTCGCCGAACCAGCCTTCGGTGCCGCTGACGCGGTGCACATGGGGTTGGGCGAACAGGTCGCTGCCACGGCCCAGCCACGAACGACGGGAAGCCGAATGCTCCCAGGCATGCAAGGTGGTTTCATCGGCGAAGCGGAAGATGATCTGGAATTCGTCGTCGCCTGGCGCGGGGGCCAGAACGCCAGAACCCAGGTAGCCCGGAAAGTCGGTGGCAAGCTGTTCGCCTTCATGCAACCAGGCGATCAGGTCCTGATATTTGCCATCGGCCACGCGGCGCGCGACCATCAAGGTAACGGGGGAGGTAGACATTGTGTATCTCCAGACAGTCTGGTGCTCCGGGTAGGAGCCTCCATCGAATGCAGCGCCGGGGTGGTGGGCCGCATTTGGAATCAAGCAAGTATTATTCCCGAAAACGGTCGGTTGCACATCTACCTTCCGTTGGTTCATCCGCAAACCTCTATGTACCCACAGCGGTTACACTGTCGGTTCATGTTCCTGGCAGCGGTTGACTAGCAATGAGCGAATCCGGCACCCGATTGCCTGGCGTGCAAGATGCAGCGCTGGACGAGCTGTACCCCATTCGCGAGGTGGCGCGACTGACCGGAATCAATCCCGTCACGTTGCGTGCCTGGGAGCGTCGCTATGGCTTGGTGCAGCCAACACGCACCGAAAGCGGGCACCGTTTGTACTCGTTGGCCGATATCGAGGAGGTGCGCAGCATCCTGGGCTGGATCGAGCGCGGGGTGGCGGTGAGCAAGGTCGGCAAGATTCTCGCCCGTACCCAGCAGACCGAAGCACCACCGCCCAGCGCCCGCGACGAGCCGGGTGAATGGCAGCAGTGGCAGGAACGGGTCCGCCAATGCGTGCGCGAATTCGCCGAACCCAGGCTCGATCAGGTCTATGGTCAGGTGTTTTCCAGTTACCCGCTGGCCGTGGCCTTCGAGCAGGTGCTGATGCCGGTATGGCAGGAACTGCTCGTGCACCAGGGCCACTTCGGCCAGGCCAGCGAATGGATCTTCCTCGATACATTCCTGCGTGCGCGCACGCTGCAACGCCTGCGCCTGACTGCCGATCAAGGACAGGACAGCCGCGTGGTGCTGGTGGCCATACCCGATCAGTGCCGCGAACTCGAGCTTCAGGTGACCGGCCTGCTATTAAGCGGACCGCAAGTGGACGTGCAGTTGCTGGGCTTGGGCCAGCCGCTCGAAGAGCTGAGCCTGGTCTGCGAAAAACTCGCCCCACAGGCGCTCGTGCTGTTCTCCAACCGCCCGCCGGCGCCGGCGCTGATCCGGCAGTTGAAGCGATTGAACAACGCCTTGAGTTGCCCGCTGCTATTGGCCGGTGAGCTGTCCGAGACGGTTCAGGAAAGCCTTCAGTCTCCGGAAATCGTGTGTCTGGGCAGCGATGGGCGCCTGATGCAGCGGCGTCTGCAGCAGTACCTGGCGGGCCATCTGGACAGCTGATTGGATCGGCGTCAGCTATGAAGTTGCGGATGCACCAGACGGTGCTGCTGCAGGATGAACTGACGCAGCGATTCGATCGCCCGGGCGTCGCTCTGGCTGAGGCGGTAGGCGAACAGGCCGTGCTCGGTTTCGCGAATCATCGAGCCGCGCAACGGAATCGGCGCGTAGCCTTCAGGCGTGAACCACAGCTGGAACCTGACCGGCGCCTTGGCCCCATGGCGGGCCTCGAGCAGGGCGCCCTTGAAGGAAATGTCGCGAACCCAGAAGTCGCTGTCACGTCCTTCGCCATCGCGCAGCACGATGGGTTGGGTCAGACTCAACCGCCATGGACGCAGCATCGGCCCGTCTTCATAGATACTCGGCGCCCCCAGTTCCAGATGGGCCGCCTGAAAATCGTCCTCCACGATCTGCAGCGGAAAACTGATCTGCTGATTCTCCAGGTGCGCCTCGATGGTGACCTGCTCATGGGAGGCCAGGCGCATCAGCAGCTCGCGCACCTGCGGCCCACCCTTCACCGAAACATTGAGAAGGGTATCGCGCACGTTGAGCTGCGGATTGGCCTGCATGGCCCGCAGGAAATCCAGCTCGTCCTGGGTCAGCAATACATCAGGCGGCATGGCGCACGCTCGCGGTGAATGAAAATTCGATGAGGCCTCGAAAAATGTTCATCGTCGTCACACTGGACTCGAAGGGGCAGAAGTTTCGAGTTCGGCGACGCGTCGTTGCAGCGCTGCAACCTGCTGTTCCAGTTCGACGATACGCTGCTGCGCCGCGACCTCGCGGCTGACATCCTTCTGGATCCCAATGTAGTACATCAGTTGGTCACTTTCGTTATGGACCGGCGTGATCGACAGCTCATTCCAGAAACAGCTGCCGTCCTTGCGATGGTTGCGCAGCACCTCGCGGCACGCCACGCCCTGATCGATCGCCTCGCGCACGCGCCGACGGGCCGGCTGGTCACGATCGTCACCCTGCAACAACCGGCAGTCCTGGTAGAGCATTTCCAGCGAGCTATAGCCGGTCATGCGTTCGAAGGCCGGATTGACGTAGATGAGGATATTGTCCTCGCCTTCCTGTTCGGCGACGACGATGCCGTCGTTCGACGCATCGATCACCCGTTGCAGCAGCTTTGCATTGATCATGTGAGAGGTTCCCTACCGTACAGCCTAGTCTAATTCATACGGGCCGCAGGAGGAGGACCAGAGCGCCAGATCTTGCCTTTCAATGCGCGAACGGGCTGTTAAGATCATGCCTTTTAATGGTTCGAGACAGTCATCATGAAAGTTGCCATCCTCAGCGGTTCGGTCTATGGCGCGGCCGAGGACGTCGCTCGGCATGCCGAACAGCTGCTCAAGCGACAGGATATCCAGGCCTGGCACAACCCCAGAGCCACTGTGCAGGAGATTCTGACGTTCGCACCCCAGGCGCTGCTGGCGGTGACGTCGACCACTGGAATGGGGGAACTGCCGGACAACATCATGCCGCTGTACGCTCAGTTGCGCGACGAGCTGCCGGCGGCATTGCGCGGATTGCCCGGTGGCGTCATTGCACTGGGCGACTCCAGCTACGACCTCTATTGCGGCGGTGGCGAGCAGATGCGCGAGCTGTTCGCCGAACTGGGCATCCATGAAGTGCAGGGCATGCTGCGCCTGGACGCCAGCGAAACCGTCAACCCGGAAACCGATGCAGAACCCTGGCTGGCGCAGTTCGTGGAAGCGCTGCGCAGCTGACCATCAGTCCTGCTCGGCGCTGTCGGCCGTGGCTGTGAGCAGCTCGTTCAATGCATCGGGCTGGCTCTTGAACGCCTTGGCGAAGATGTCGCGGTTTTTCGCCATGTAGATCCCGGCGTCTTCGACCTGCTTGTCGTCGAGCGACGGCACGGCTTTCTTCAGGACGTCTGCGAGCAGCTCGGCCAGTTCGAGCATTTTGTCGTGACGATCGGCTTCAGCTTTGTCCATAAACAGGCGCTCCAGATCTCGGCTGCTGCGGTATACCACTTCGACGGCCATTGACCACCTCATATGCCTAGGGGAATTTGGTTCAGTACAACTACTGTTCGTTTATACAGTGCAAAGCATAAGGCAAATCTCGGCGCTTGAACAGCCGTGCCGACGAGGTGCCCTGCGACAGTCTGGCTGCTTCTCATCAGCCGGGGCTGGCCCTTATGCTGCATGCGCTAAACGAGCATAGGCGTTCGGGCGCCGCTCTCAATCGGTTCGCACAAGGAACATAGGCAATGAAATGGGCTGAAAAGCTTCGAGGGAGCCTGCACGCTCAGGCCGATTCGCTGGGCAATCTGTGCGTGGAGTCTTTCCACTACCTGGCACTGTTCGGGATCGGTGCCATCACCGCCTGGGCGGCCGTCAGTGCTTTTCTGGGAATGGTGGAGAAGGGCAGCGTAAGCGTGGATGACATCCTCTTGCTGTTCATCTACCTGGAGCTGGGTGCGATGGTGGGGATCTATTTCAAGACCAACCACATGCCCATCCGCTTTCTGCTGTACGTGGCAATCACCGCGCTGACACGCCTGCTGATCGGCGATGTCTCGCACCATAATGCACCGGATGTAGGCATCATTTATCTGTGCGGCGGAATCCTGCTCCTGGCGTTCGCCATCCTGGTGGTGCGCTACGCCTCGTCGCGCTATCCGTCGGTGAAAGAGAAATCGGACAGCTAGGCCGAACAACGGTCTATCAGAGGCTGGCGGACACCGGTGCGGTCTGCGTGGTGGCAGCGTGAAGGGCCGGCTTGCTGCCCAGCTTGTCGACGTTGCCGGCATCGGTCATTGCCGCCAGCATCTGCATGGCGCTGCCGCCTTGCTCGATGGCCATGCCGAACTTGATGCTTTCGATCAAGCGGCGCATGCGCTTGGGGTCGTTGCGCTGTTCGGCGGTGATCATCCGCTTGGCGGCGACACCTCGCTCGTTGGACAGGGTCAGCATGATGCTGCCATCCAGGCGCTGGATGCTCAAGTTGACGCGGTATTCGGGCTGGAACGCGTCGCTCAGGGCTTGGAATGGATTATCCATGAGGTACTACCTATCATAGTCGAACTTTGTTAATGGACTGGACGATTAGTTGCTGGTTCCAGACCGCTGGTCGGCTTCATACTTCATCCTTTGCTATATGTAACCGCTGTTTACTTCGCTGCCATTCGATGTAGCAATCGCCGTGCCCGGATCATGAAACTTATTTACAGGCAATAAAAAAGGCGAGCTCGTGGCTCGCCTTTTTTCGTAGGGCAGGACTCAGGACTTGCTGTTGAGCACCTGCTCGTTTTCCAGAAACTCCTCTTCGAGCAGCGCCTCGTTCGGGCCGTCGGGGATGGTCTGCGTGTTGGCTGCACGCTTATTGCGCAGCCTGCCGAACAAATGCTCCAAGGCATGGCTGAGCTTCTCGGCAGCGCCGTCGATCGCCAGCTCCAGCGTTTCTGCCTTGTGGGTCACGGAGATGGGCTGATGCCCCTTTGGACGTGCTTCCATCTGGCAGCGCATGTCGTCAGGACCGGATTTCTGGCCATTTTCGTCGGCCAGATGGACCTCCACGCGGGTGAGGTCTTCCTGGTAATGCTCGACTGCGCCTTCCACTACGGTGCGTACCCACTCCTGCAGGCGGGCGTCGCCTTGAATATGGTTATCGCTATTGACCTGGATCTGCATAGTTCATCCCTTATTCGGCTTTCTCGCTTGAGATTCGATGACTGATTATCATCGCCTCTTGAAGTACAAGGTCAGGGAGTTGAAGAAACAATTCAACCCCTTGATGAAGATAAATATTCAGTAACTTTTCCGAACTTTTCATGAAATAAGTGCGAAGCCTGATATTTCTGGTCCTGCGGAGACGGCCCGCGTCCCGCCGCCGCGGGGGATGCACCTGTAGCAGGGGCTGGCCGACGCCCTCAGAAGGCGACCGAGGTCTGCACGTACACCGTGCGTGGCTCACCCACGTACTTGCCCTTGTTGTTGTCGTCGAAGGAGCGGGTGTAGTACTGGTGGTTGAAGATGTTCTTCACACCTACCGCCACGTTGAGGTCGGACAGCTGCGGCCCGAAGTCGTAGCCGGCGCGGCTGCTGAAGAGCATGTAGCCGGGAATGCGTCCGGTGCTGCCATCGGCGCTTTCGGCCTGGGTGTTGGCGTTGTCGGCGAACTGGCTGCTCTGGTAGGTGCTGTCCAGGTCGAGCTTCCAGGGGCCTTGGGTGTAACCGATGCCCAGGGTGCCCTTGTGGCGTGAGGAAAACGGTACGCGGTTACCCTTGTTCGGCCCATCTTCGCGGATGGTCGCATCCACGAACGCATAGCTGGCGTGGACGTCGAAGCCGGCCAGGGCCGGGCTCAAGTCGTCCAGGGCGTAATTGATGCTGGTCTCGATGCCCTGATGCCGGGTTTCGCCACGCGCGATCACGGTGTCGTTGGTCTGGTTGCTGTCGTACTGGTTATCGAAGTTGATCAGGAATGCGCCGATTTCCGCACGCAGGTTGCCGTTGTCATAGCGTGTCCCCAGCTCCCAGGTGCGGGCCTTTTCCGGTTTCACTTCGCCGCCGGTCACGCGGTTGGGCATCTGGCTGTATTGCACGCTGCCGAACGAGCCTTCGGTGTTGGCGTACAGGTTCCAGTTTTCGTTGACGTGGTAGAGCACGTTCAGCGCCGGCAGGGCGGTGGTGTAGTCGCCCTGGTATTTGACGTTGCTCAAGTTGTTGGTCTGCTGCGAGTCGATCATCTCGTAGCGGATGCCCGGTGTGAACGTCCAGCGGCCGATGTCGATACGATCGTCGATGTAGAGGGCGTGAGCTTGGGTGCCGCCGCGGGTGTCGCGGTCGTTGCGGCTGTCGGTGCTCGGCAGTTGCTGGTTGGCGCTGATCGGTGTGCGGTAGCGCAACTCGTGGCCCGCCTCGCTGATGTAGCGGTAGCCCACGCTCATCTCGTGCTGGGTCTGGCCCAGATCGAAGCCTTGGGAGAAGCGTGTTTCCACACCCCGTACCCAATACTCGCGAGGCGACAGCGAGAGGAAATTGCCCTGGTCCAGGTAGCCACTGCGCAGGGTCTTGGTGAAGAAGGTGTTGGCGGTGAACTCGCGGCGATCTTCCTGATAGCGATAGCCGAAATTGACCATGGTGCGCCGGCCCCAGAACTTGTCGTAGCGGCGGGTCGACTGGTAAGGGTCGGCCTTGTAGTCGGCCGCGCTGAGGCCGCCGGGCATGTCGGCTTCACCTTCGTAGTACTGGGCCTCGGCATTGAGGCTGTTGGCTTCGTCGATCTGGTACTTGCCCTTGAGGATCAGGTCGTCGATCTGGGTATCGCTGTGTTCGCGCCAGTCACTGCCGCGCACGCCGGAGTAGAGGAGGGCGCCGCCCAGGCCGTTGTCGGCGGTGCCACCTGCCAGCAGGTTGCCCGTGGTCTTCAAGCCGTCCTGGCTCGACGAGGGGCTGACCTGGGTCTGGAACCCCCCTTTCACGGTCGGAGCATCGGGAATGGCACGGGTCACGAAGTTAACGATGCCACCGACGTTCTGCGGGCCATAGCGCACGGCGCCGCCACCGCGGACCACGTCGACGGCGTCCATGTTGCCCATGCTGACCGGTGCGAACGACAGCTGCGGCTGGCCATAGGGCGCAAACGGCACCGGGATGCCGTCCATCAACACCGTGGAGCGGGTCGCCAGCCGTGGGTTGAGTCCACGGATGCCGAAGTTCATCGCCATGTCATGGCTGCCCGTGCCGTTGTTCTGCGGCGCGTTGACCCCCGGTATGCGGTTGAGAACCTCACGCGCGCTGGTGGCGCCGCTGCGTTCGAAGTCTTCGCGACGCACGACGTCGCGCGCGCCGGGGTGTTCGAAGACGTTGGTCTGCTCGGCGGCGCCGAGCCAGTCGCCCACCACGCTCGAGGCGCCCAGCTCGACGGCGGCACCGGGACTGCCGGGTTGTGCCAGTGAGGCGGGCTCCAGGCTGTAGGCACCGTCACCCAGAGCGCGCGCCTGCAGGCCCGTGCCTTCGAGCAGCACCGCCAGTCCCTGTTCCACGGTGTACGCGCCTTGCAGGCCAGGGCTGGGCTGGTCTGCCAGGGTGGTCGAGCCGAACGAAATCAGCACGCCAGCCTGACGGCCAAACTGGGTGACCGCGCTTTCGACCGAGGCGGGTGCTATCTGGTACTCGCGAGTGGTGCCATCGGCGGCTACGGCGTGCGGCAGTTGAGCAACGCTCACGGCAGTGCCGAGCAACAGGCAGCGCAGGGCGCGGGCGAGCGGGGTGGGCAGGTTGGACATGCGGCGTTTCCAGGCAGAATGATGGGAGAGTTACCCTGTCTGTCACGCGACCAAGGCAAAACGGCTCACGAAAGATGTAAAAAACTTTCGGCAGCGTACGGGTGACTAGACGCGGGCTTGCACCGTGACCCAATAGCGGGTGAAACGGCGGACTTTCACCGGCAATGCGGCCTCCAGCGAATCGAGAATCCTCTCGGTGTCGCCCAGGGGGAAACTGCCCGACAGCAACAGGTTGGCCACCGACGTGTCGCAGTCCAGTTGGCCACGGCGATAGCGGCCCACTTCGGCCAGGAAGTCGCCCAGGCGCATGTGTGCGGCGATCAGCATGCCGTCGACCCACGCACCGCTGTTGGCGTCCAGTGGCCGCGCGGCAGTGAAACGCTGGCGATCGAACTCGACTTGCTGGCCGCCGGCCAGGCGCAGCGGACCGCCCTGCAACCCTGTGGGCTCAATGGCGAGCGCACCACGCAAGGCCTGTACCTGGGTGCTGCCCGGCAACTGGCGAACGTTGACCTGCGCGCGGTCAGCGGTCACCAGCCCCTGATCGGTGCTGATGCGCAAGGGCCGTGCATCGGCCCCTGCGGTGAGCATGATTTCGCCTTCGAGCAGGCGGATCAAGCGCTGACCTGCGTCGAAGCGTACGTCCACCGCGCTGGTGGTGTTGAGGTTGATTCGGCTGCCGTCGTCCAACTGCAACTGGCGACGCTGGCCCAGCGGGCTGCGATAGTCGGCCACCAGCGGCGGCAGCCAATGCTGTTGACGCAGGGCCAAGGTGGTTGCCCCAGCCATCCCGAGCAGGAGGAGCGTCTTGAGTGCGCGCCGACGGCCTGGCGAGTAGGGCGAGCCCACGGTGGCCTGCGCCAAGGGACCGGGCAGGCAGGCAAATTGTTGATTGACCCCTTGGATATGCTCCCAGGCGCGGCGGTGTTCGCCGTCGGCGTGCAGCCATCGCTGCCACGCCTGCTGCTGCCGCGGGTCGAGCGCCCCCTCCTGCAGTTCAAGCCACCATTGCACGGCCTGCTCGGCCACGTGTGGGGAAAACGTGCGCGCCTCGTTCACAGTGCGAAGTAGCAGCGCATGGCTGCCTTGTGCAGGTAGCGCTTGACCGTGGCCAGGGAAATGCCGAGTTCGTCAGCGATGTCCTGGTAGCCCAGGCCTTCGACCTGCGCCAGCAGAAAGGCGCGCTTGACCAGCACCGGCAGGCCATCGAGGAGAGCATCAAGGTCCAGCAGGGTCTGCAGGATGATCGCTCGGTGCTCTTCGCTGGGCGCGAGCGGCTCAGGCATCTGGCTCAGCGCTTCCAGATAGGCACGCTCCAGATCCTGACGGCGGTAGTGATTGAACAGCACACGCTTGGCGACTGTAGTGAGAAAGGCGCGGGGCTCGCGGATGGGAGCGATTTCACGCGCACTCAACAGGCGCATGAAGGTGTCCTGGGCAAGGTCGGCGGCATTGTCCGGACAGCCCAGGCGGCTGCGCAGCCATTCGGTCAGCCAGCGGCGATGAACGAGGTAGAGGCCCTCGACCGATTGCGAGGCAGGGGAAGTCACAGCGGTCACCGCGAACACTCCGGCGCCATGGGGTGCGCAGCAGAATAAGAATTGTTCGTATCTTACGGGTGTACCCGTAGTTGGGCAAGCCAGCACGCACCGCACGGGTCCGGAAAAGCGTTGCAATGCACGATAAATGCCAGTGATCTTTGCACATGAGAATATTTATCATTATTATCAGCGCGATTGCGCGATGCATCCGTACGTTCGAAGGTCATTCATGAGAAGCAGAATCGGCGGGGTGTCGACCTCGTATCGTTGGGCCGTGGCCTCCCGTGTCATAGCTGCCGTCTTTGGCGGTTACGTGCTGGCGGCCCTGGCGAGCGTGTGTATCGCCTGGCTGTTGCCCATGGCGCGCGGCGAAGCCGTGGTCAGTGCCATGATGCTGTCGTTCCTGGTGTACCTGGTGGCCGTGCTCTGGTGCTTCGCCTCGCACAGCGCCAGCCGGGCCTGGATCGGCCTGGCCAAGCCAGGTCTCGTCCTGGCCGCGCTGGCGGCGCTTCTGCACTGGCAGCATCTGCCGTGAGAGAGGGCTTTCGCCAGGCGATGGCGTGGCTGCATACCTGGGCGGGGCTGGTGTTCGGCTGGCTGCTGTTCGCCATTTTCCTCACCGGAACCCTGTCCTATTTCAAGGACGAGATCAGCCACTGGGCCCAGCCCGAAGTGCCGGTGCGCGCAGTCGATGCCCGTGCCAGCCTGGCGCAGGCGCAGGCCTACCTGCAGGCCAACGCCGGGCAGTCGCCACGCTGGTTCATCAGCCTGCCGGATGCCCGCGAGCCCGCGCTCTCGGTCATGTGGCAGGATCCGAACAAGAGCGGGCGCGGTGCCTTCACCCGTCATACGCTGGACCCGCAGACCGGCCAGCGCGTCGAGGCACGCGACAGCCGCGGCGGCGACTTCTTCTACCGCTTCCACTACCAACTGCAGATGGGCTATCCCTGGGGGCGCTGGCTGAGCAGTCTGGCGGCGATGGTCATGCTGGTGACGCTGGTCACCGGGATCATCACCCACAAGAAGATCTTCAAGGAGTTCTTCACCTTTCGTCCCGGCAAGGGCGCGCGTTCCTGGCTCGACGGGCACAACGCAATCGGCGTGCTGGTGCTGCCCTTTCACCTGATGATCACCTACAGCAGCCTGGTGATCTTCATGACCATGCTCATGCCAGCGAGCATCGTCAGCCGCTACGATGGCGATACCCAGGCGTTCTTCAACGAAATCTATCCCGGCAATCAGCGGTTGGCCGCCGCGGGGCAGCCCGCGCCGCTGGTGGATCTGAGCGTGCTGTACGAGCGTGCGCTGCAGCAATGGCCTGGAGGCCGGATTGGCCGCGTCGCGGTGCAACTGCCGGGCGATGCCAATGCCCAGGTCCAATTCAGCCGTCATGAGGGTGATACCGTGAGCCGTGACGCGGGGGCGGCGATCACCTTCGCCGGCTCCACGGGTGCGGTACTTGAACTGCCGCGCGACAGCGCCACGCCGATGGTCGTGGCAGGCACCTTCTATGGCCTGCACATGGGCCTGTTCGCCGGGCCCGTGTTGCGCTGGCTGTATTTCTTCTGCGGCCTGGGCAGTACCTTGCTGATCGGCACGGGGCTGGTCATGTGGTTGGGCAAGCGTCAGCTCAAGCACGCCCGCAGCGGTGTGCGGCCCTTCGAGCTGCGCCTGGTCGAGGTGTTGAACGTCGCCGGCATGGCGGGGCTGGTGTTGGCGGTTGCAGGCTTCCTGTGGGCCAACCGGCTGCTACCGGCGACCTATCCGGAGCGTGCCGGTATCGAGGTCGACAGCTTCTTCATCGTTTGGCTGCTGAGCATCGTGCATGCCGCTGTGCGCACTGGCAGCAAGGCCTGGATCGAGCAATTGGGCCTGGCAGCCATTGCCTTGGCAGGGCTGCCGTTGTTGAGCCTGCTGACCACCGACCATGGCCTGCCGACGTCCATCGCTGCGGGCGACTGGGTGCTGGCCGGCGTCGATCTCAGTGCCCTGGGGTGCGGTCTGGTGCTGGCCTGGGTGGTCATGAAGATCCGGCGTCGCACTGCTCTGGCAGCGTTGCCGATCGCACGCGCGGCACGTACGCGTGCGTCTACGCCCAGAGAGGTGCACTGATGTTGGCAGCAGGCCTGCTCAGCTATGCCGGTTTCAGTGCCTTGTGCCTGGCCATGGAGCGCCATCACCAGGAAATGCTCGGGCGGCGGCCCAGCCCGTCGCGCAAGGTGCAGCTGCGGGTCGCGGGTTGGGCGCTGCTGGCTCTGTCGCTGTGGGTCTCGGTGCTCAGCGCTGGCTGGGCGATGGGGCTGGTGCGCTGGACGGCGGTGTTGATGGGCAGCGCGGTGTTTCTGGTGTGGTTGCTGCCGTACCGGCCCCGCTGGGCGCTGGTACTGGCAGCCGCGGGCCTTTTGCTCGGACTGCTGGCGGCTGCGGCACGCTGGTAGCGTCCGCTGTTCGACACTGTGTTTTGGCGCTGCCGTCAGGTAAAGGCCAGGCGATACTCGCCCGGCGACACCCCGCCTGCCTGGCGAAATCGGTTGCTGAAATGGCTGGCACTGGCGAAGCCACAGGCCAGCCCCACCTCACCCAATGGCAGCGGCGTCTGGCGCAGCAGCGAGCGGGCACGAGCGATCCGCCGAGCCAGCACGTACTGGTGCGGTGGCAAGCCGAAGCTGGCACGAAACATCCGCGCGAAGTGGTACTCGGACAAGCTGCACAAGGCCGCCAGTTGGCCCAGGCTCAGCGGCTCGGCCAGCTGCGCTTCGATGAAGTCACGCAGCAGGCGCCGCTGATGAGGTGCCAGTCCACCCTTGAGCCGTAGCTGCAGGCGCGCGGACACTTGGCTGAGCAGGGCATGGGCGAGCATTTCATGGGCCAAGGTGCTGGTCAGCACACGCTCGCCCGGCTCGGTCCAGTTGAGCGCGATCAAGCGCGCAAAACGCTGCGCCTGCACCGGATCTTCCAGGAACGTGTTTTCCCGCAGCTGCATTTCCCGCGGCTCGCGGTCCAGCAGGGTCACGCAGCCCAGCGCGAACTGTTCTGCGCTGAAATACAGGTGGGCGAGACGAATGTCGCCGTTGATGACCCATGCCGACTCATGCCCAGCGGGCAGGATGCACTGCTTGCCGGGCGCGCCTTTCTCCCACGGTCGATCGCGGCGAAAGGTACCCGTGCCGCCGCCGATGTAGCAGGACAAGGTGTGATGGGTCGGCGCCTGATATTCCTGGGCGTCGTGATGGTTGCGCCACAACGCGGCCACCATCGAATCGCCCAGCTCGGCGCTGTGCTCGAGGCGCGCGTGGCGCGAGTTGTGTAGCGCCTGAAACACTTGCAGGTTCAGCAAAGCCGTCATGATCGATACCCCCGTGCCCATGGTACTGCGTCGCGCACGGGCCGCCAGTACGGTGACGGAAAAAGCGCAAGTTTGTGCAAGTCGTCAGCGGCCGCCGCTCGGACAATGCGCCTCTGACCCAGGAGGGCATCGCCATGAATCTATCGCTGTATCTGCTTACCGTCTTGATCTGGGGAACGACCTGGATTGCGCTCAAGCTGCAACTGGGCGTGGTCGAGATTCCCGTATCCATCGTCTACCGCTTCGGCCTGGCCGCGCTGGTGCTGTTCGCGATCCTGCTGGCCACGCGGCGGCTGCAAGTCATGAACCGTCGTGGGCATCTCATCTGCGTGGCGCAGGGGCTGTGCCTGTTCTGCGTGAACTTCATGTGTTTTCTCACCGCCAGCCAATGGATCCCGACCGGGCTGCTTGCGGTGGTGTTTTCCACGGCCAGCTTGTGGAATGCGCTCAACGCACGGATCTTTTTCGGCCAGCGGATCACCGCTAACGTCATCGGTGCAGGGGCTTTGGGCTTTCTCGGTCTGGGTCTGTTGTTCTGGCCCGAGCTCTCGGCTCACGACGCCAGCCCGCAGACCTTGCTTGGCCTCGGGTTGGGGCTGTTGGGTACGCTGTGTTTCTCGGCGGGCAACATGCTCTCCAGCGTGCAGCAGAAAGCCGGGCTGCGGCCCTTGACCACCAACGCCTGGGGCATGCTGTATGGCGCTCTGCTGCTCACCGGCTATTGTCTGTTGCGAGGCACGCCTTTCGGCATGGAGTGGAGCCTGCGCTACGTCGGCTCGCTGCTGTACCTGGTGATACCCGGTTCGGTGATCGGCTTCACGGCCTACCTGACTCTGGTAGGGCGCATGGGCGCCGACCGCGCCGCCTACTGCACGGTGCTGTTTCCCGTGGTGGCGTTGAATGTCTCGGCGTATGCGGAAGGCTATCAATGGACCGCGCAGGCGCTCGGCGGGCTGGTGCTGGTGATGCTGGGCAACGTGCTGGTGTTCCGCAAGGGCAGCAGACCTGCGACGCCTGCGCCGATGGCGACGCAGGGCGCTCAGGTTAACGGTACCCAGGTACGGGTGCGGACTAACCCTTGAAGGTCTGCGGATTGACCAGGTCTTGAGGCCGCTTGCCGAGCAAGGCGGCGGTCAGGTTGTCGATGGCGCGGTTAGCCATGGCGTCGCGAGTCTGAGCCGTGGCCGAGCCGATGTGCGGCAGCGTCACGACGTTGCCCAGCTCGAACAAAGGCGATTCGGCCAGGGGTTCCTTCTCGTAGACATCCAGGCCGGCACCGCGCAGGGTGCCTTCACGCAGGGCCTGCACCAGCGCCGCTTCATCGACCACCGGTCCGCGAGAGATGTTCACCAGAATGGCACTCTTCTTCATCTGCGCCAGCTCGGCCGTGCCGATCATGTGCCGGGTCTTGTCGCTGAGTGGCACCACCAGGCAGACGAAATCGGCTTCGGCCAGCAGTTGCTCGAGGCTGCGAAACTGCGCGCCCAGCTCTTGTTCGAGTTCGGGCTTGCGACTGTTGCCGCTGTACAGGATAGGCATGTCGAAGCCCAGGTGGCCGCGGCGTGCCACGGCGGCGCCGATATTGCCCAGGCCGACGATGCCCAGGGTCTTGCCGTACACATCGGTGCCGAACTGGTCGGCACCGACACTGGCTTTCCAGTTGCCGGCCTTGGTCCACGCATCCAGTTCGGCCACGCGCCGCGCGCTGCTCATGATCAGCGCGAAGGCCAGGTCGGCCGTGCTCTGGGTCAGCACGTCGGGCGTATTGGTGAGCATGATGCCGCGTTCGTTGAAGTAGCCGACGTCGTAGTTGTCGTAACCCACCGAAACGCTGGAGACCACTTCGAGCAGGGCGGCATCGGCCAGTTGCTTGCGGCCCAGCGGTCGACCGGCGCCAATCAGGCCATGGGCCTTGGGCAGGGCTTCGTTGAATTGCGCGGCGATGTCACCGGCCTTGGGGTTGGGCACGATGACGTCGAAATGGGCTTCGAGCCGCTCGACCATGGCGGGGGAAATGCGGCTGAACGCGAGGACGGTTTTTTTCATTGGGGTTGTGCTCGTCGGGAGGTGAATGTGAGCACGCTAACATTCCCGATCGAGCAGAAACAATCCCGCGTCAGTTGGCGATCTGCAGGTCGAAGGTCTGCAGGTCGGCGTCGTGGGCCGCGAGGATGTCGGGCAGCGAACCGCGCAGGTATTCCACCCAGGTCTTGATCTTCGCGTCCAGGTACTGCCGGGACGGGTAGATGGCGTACAGGTTCAGCTCCTGCAGACGGTACTCGGGCAGCATGCGCACCAGGGTGCCGTTGCGCAGGCCGTCGATGGCCGCGTAGATGGGCAATACGCCCACGCCCATGCCACTGCTGATGGCGGTCTTCATGGCGTCGGCCGAATTGACCTGGAACGGCGCGTTGCTGATGTTGACCATCTCCTGGCCGTCGGGACCCTGGAACAGCCACTTTTCCAGCTGCACCACCGGGCTTACCAGGCGCAGACAGGCATGTTCGCGCAGATCGCCGGGCGTGCGCGCCGAGCCGTTCGCCTTCACGTATTCGGGAGAGGCGCAGACGATGCTGTAGGTGATGCCCAGGCGTTGCGACACGAACCCGGAATCCGGCAGCTCGCTGGCCAGGACGATGGACACGTCATAGCCTTCGTCGAGCAGGTCGGGTACGCGGTTGGCCAGGGTCAGGTCGAAGGTCACGTCCGGATGGGTGCGCCGGTAGCGCGCGATGGCGTCGATCACGAAGTGCTGGCCGATGCCGGTCATGGTGTGCACTTTCAACTGCCCCGAAGGCCGTGCATGGGCGTCGCTGGCTTCGGCTTCGGCTTCCGCGACATAGGTCAGGATCTGCTCGCAGCGCACCAGGTAGCGTTTGCCGGCTTCGGTCAGCGCGATGCGCCGGGTCGTGCGGTTGAGCAGGCGGGTTTGCAGGTGTGCTTCGAGGTTGGACACCGCGCGCGATACGTTGGCGGTGGTGGTGTCCAGTTGTGCGGCGGCGGCGGTGAAACTGCCCGCTTCGGCCACGCAGGTGAACGCACGCATGTTTTGCAAGGTGTCCATGATTCGGTCTCTGGTTCGACGGACAAATTGTCGCATGAAGCCACAATTATACAGAAGGATTATCACCGGTTCGGTAATAAAGAATCGCAGGAAATCCAGCTTATCGGCGCCCCGAAGCGGCCCTAGAATGCCGGTCCAGACCCCTCCGCAGTTCGACCTCTCCCGGAAATCGCCGCAGTGCCCCGCCGCCTCATCGAAGAGCTGAAAATCCTCAGTGTCTGGACCTTTACCCTGGCCTTGACCGGCTGCATCGGCACCGCCGGTATCGCCCCTCGCAGCGAAACGCTATCGGCCGACGCGCTGGCCACCGATGCCGCCATTCAAACCGCCGCCCAGGACGCGCAATGGCCGCAGAGCCAATGGTGGCGCGCTTATGGCGACCGGCAACTCGATGATTGGGTCAACCTGGCCTTGCTGGGCAGTCCGAGCATGGCCATCGCCGCCGCACGGGTGCGCCAGGCCAAGGCGCTGGCGGGTGTGGCGGAGTCCGTCGAGTCGCTGCACATCGACGCCAGCGCCGCGCTGAAACGCCACAACTGGCCGGCCGATCCTTTCTACGGGCCGGGCGACCTGTCCGGGCAGACCACCTGGGACAACAATGCCGGCCTGGGCTTCACCTATGCCCTGGACCTGTGGGGGCGCGAACGCAGCGCCAGCGAGCAGGCCCTCGACCTGGCTCACATGAGCGCCGCCCAGGCGCGCCAGGCGCAGTTGGAATTGGTCAACAACGTGGTGCAGGTGTACATCCAGCTGTCGTTGCACTACGCCCAACGCGACATCGTGCAGCGCACGCTGGCGCAGCAGGAGCAGATCCTGGAACTGGCGCAACGGCGCCTGCACGGTGGCCTCGGGACGCACCTGGAAGTCAGCCAGGCCGAGGCCCTGTTGCCCGAGACGCATCGGCAGGTCGATGCCCTGGACGAACAGATTGCCCTGGCGCAAAACCAGCTGGCGGCCTTGGCTGGCAAAGGGCCGGGGCAGGGCAGCCAACTCCAGCGCCCGAGCCTGTCCCTGCAGGCCCCGCTCGGCCTGCCGTCCACGCTGCCGGCGCAATTGCTGGGCCAGCGGCCGGACGTGGTCGCCAGTCGCTGGGCGGTGGCCGCGAACGCTCGGGGTATCGAAGTCGCTCATGCCGGCTTCTATCCCAACGTGGACCTGGTCGGCAGCCTGAGCTACCTGGTCACCGGCGGCGGCATGCTCGAATTTCTGGCCGGACGCAAGCTGGCCTACAACGTCGGGCCCGCCCTGAGCCTGCCTATCTTCGATGGCGGCCGGTTGCGCGCGCAGCTGAGCGATGCCTCGGCCGGCTACGATCTGGCCGTGGCGCGCTACAACCAGACTCTGGTGGAAGCGCTCAGGCAAATCTCCGATCAACTGATCCGTCGTGCCTCGATGGACAAGCAGCAGGCCTTCGCCGACGAATCGGTGGCCGCAGCGCAGCACAGCTACGACATTGCCCTGATCGCTTACCAGCGGGGCCTGACCGGCTATCTTGAGGTGCTCAACGCCCAGACCCTGCTGTTGCGCCAGCAACAGGTCGAGCAACAGGTGCAGGCCGCGCGACTGGCGGTCCATGCACAATTGGTCACGGCATTGGGCGGCGGTCTGGGGGCAGGTGCCGACGCCCCTGATGCCGAACGTCTGCACGCACCCAAACCATTGGCGGTGATCGATCGATGATCACCTGGCTGGGCCGCCTGCAATGGCGCCGAGGTTTCTTCGAGTGGGCACGCAGTGATGGCGTCACCTGGGTCTACATCTTCAAGGTGTTGCTGGCCGCGTTCACCACACTGTGGCTGGCCATGCGCCTGGAGCTGCCACAACCGCGCACGGCGATGATCACCGTGTTCATCGTCATGCAGCTGCAAAGCGGGCATGTCTTCGCGAAAAGTTTCTACCGTCTGCTGGGTACCCTGGCGGGCTCGGCGGTCACGGTGGTATTGATCGCGCTGTTCGCCCAGAACACCGAGCTGTTCCTGCCCAGCCTGGCACTGTGGGTCGGCCTGTGCTCGACCGGCGCAATGCGCTGCCGCAACTTCCGCGCCTACGGCTTCGTCCTGGCTGGGTACACGGCGGCGATGGTCGGTCTGCCGGCGCTGGCCCACCCGGACGATGCCTTCATGGCAGCAGTCTGGCGGGTGCTGGAGATTGCCCTGGGCATTCTGGTTTCCACAGCAGTCAGCGCGGCGATTTTTCCACAGTCGGCCAGCGCGTCGATGCGCAATGCCTTGTATCAGCGCTTTGCCGTCTTCGCCCGATTCGTCACCGACGGCCTGCGCGGGCACAGCGCCCGTGAGCAGTTCGAAGCCGGCAACGTGCGCTTCATCGCCGAGGCCGTGGGCCTGGAGAGCCTGCGCAGCGTGACCGCCTTCGAAGACCCGCACATGCGTCGGCGCAACGGTCGGGTCAGCCGTCTGAACAGTGAGTTCATGGCCGTGACCACCCGTTTCAATGCATTGCACCAGTTGCTCGAACGTATCCGCGCGCGTGGCCATGGTGATGTCGTGACCGCCATCGAGCCGGCATTGCAGGCATTGGCGCAGGTACTGGACGATTTTTCCGGGCAGGCGCTGACCGACGCCGATGCCGCGCGCCTGGCTCAGCGCATGGCCTTGTACAAGGACGCGCTGCCGGCCCAGGTGCGCAGCCTGCGCGAGGTGTTCGAACACAACGGCCCGGACGATGAAGACCTGCTGGATTTCCATACCGCGTTCGAGTTGCTCTATCGTTTTGTCGAAGAGCTGCACAGCTATGCCCAGACTCACGCCTCCCTGGTCGAGCATCGGCATGCCCGAGAGCGCTGGGACGAGCCGTATCGTTCACAGACCAACTGGCTGGCCAGTGCCGCCGCCGGCATTCGCGGTGCGGTGGTGTTGCTGCTGCTGGGCAGCTATTGGATCGCCACGGCCTGGCCCAGCGGGGCGACCATGACCCTGGTCGCCGCCGCCACCGTCGGCTTGTCGGCCGCCTCGCCGAACCCGCGGCGGATGTCGTTTCAGATGGCTTGCGGCACCTTGCTCGGGGCGCTGGTCGGCTTCTACACGACCTTCTTCGTATTGCCCTGGATCGACGGTTTCGCGCTGCTGTGCCTGACGCTTGCGCCAGTGCTGACGCTGGGCGCCTTTCTTGCCTCGCGGCCGCGCTTCGTCGGTTACGGGCTGGGCCTGCTGATCTTCTTCTCCATGGGCTCGGTGCCCGGCAACCTGACCCAATACGATCCGTATGCGTTCATCAACGACTACATCGGCATGGTTGTGGGCATGCTGTTCTGCGCCGCCGCCGGGGCGATCATCCTGCCGCCCAACAGTCGCTGGATGTGGCAGCGCCTGGAGCAGGACCTGCGTTCCCTGGTGGTGTTCGCCATCAGCGGCAAGCTGCGCGGCCTGGGTTCGGCCTTCGAGAGCCGCAGCCGCGACCTGCTGCACCAGGCGTACGGTTTGGCAGCCGGACAGCCAAAGGTGCAGCGCAACCTGCTGCGCTGGATGTTCGTGGTCATGGAGGTGGGACACGCGATCATCGAACTGCGCCGCGAGCAGGAGCGCTTGCCGGTGCATCCGGCCTACGCCCCCTGGCAGCCCTGGCGCCAGTCGATCCGGGTCATGGGGCGCGCGCTGATGCGCCTGTTCATCCAGCCCCAGGAGGGCAATCTGCAGCGTGCCATGGCGGCGGTCGAACAGGCCATTCATCTGGTCAGGAACACCGATGAACCCTTCGCCCGACATTTCGACACCTCGGCACTGCGCCGAGTCCAGAGCTACCTGCACTTCATCCGCAGTTCGTTGCTGGACCCGCAATCGCCACTCGCCGAACTGGCCGCTCCAGGAGCCGACCATGCCCCGTGAAATCGCTTTCCATGGCCTGTACATGCCGACCATGACCCTGTTGTTCGTGATCGCCGCCGGTATCGCCTGGGCCTTCGATCGGCTGTTCGCCAGCCTGGATCTGTACCGTTTCTTCTGGCACCCGGCGCTGCTGCGCCTGAGCCTGTTCGTCTGTCTGTTCGGCGCCATGGCGCTGACTGTCTACCGTTGAGAACCGCGCAATGAAAAAGTTTTTCAGTCTGTTGGCTACCCTGTTGGTGCTGGGGCTGGCGATCTTCATCGGTCGTCAATTATGGGTGCACTACATGCAGACACCCTGGACCCGTGACGGGCGCGTGCGCGCGGACATCATCAACGTCGCCGCCGATGTGTCCGGCTACGTGACGGCGGTGCCGGTGCGCGACAACCAGCGCGTGCGCAAGGGCGACGTGCTACTGCAGATCGATCCGGCCCACTACCGTCTGGCCGTCAAGCAGGCCCAGGCGCTGGTGGCGTCGCGCAAGGCTGCCTGGGAAATGCGCAAGGTCAATGCCAGCCGCCGTGCCGACCTGGATGAGCTGGTGATCTCCAAGGAAAGCCGTGAAGACTCCAGCAACGTCGCGGCCTCGGCCCTGGCCGACTATCAACAGGCCGAGGCGCGCCTGGAGGCGGCGCAGCTGAACCTGGATCGCACCCGCGTGCTTGCGACCGTGGATGGCTACGTCACCAACCTCAACGTCCATGTCGGCGACTATGCGCGAGTGGGCGAAGCGAAGCTCGCCGTGGTCGACGAGCATTCGTTCTGGGTCTACGGCTTCTTCGAGGAAACCAAGCTGCCCCACGTGCATGTGGGGGATCCAGCGCAGTTGCAGATGATGAGCGGTGAAACCCTCACCGGCCACGTGGAAAGCATCTCGCGCGGCATCTATGACCGCGACAACCCGCAGAGCCGCGAGCTGATCGCCGACGTCAACCCGACTTTCAACTGGGTGCGTCTGGCTCAGCGAGTGCCGGTGCGCATCCAGCTGGACCCGGTACCCGACGGCATGCTGCTGGCAGCGGGCACGACGTGCACGGTGATCGTCACGCCTGCTGCGCCCTGATTATTGAGAGAAGCTGCCCTGGAGGCGTTCGGCTCGAAATTCCAGGGTCTGCGGGCGGTAGCCGGGACGCAGCGGTGGCAGCGGCAGGCAGTCCTGCCAATCCGCGCCGGCCTGCAGCTCACCAGGGCCGCGGTAGCGGGGAGCGGTGTAGAGGTTTTCTGCCAGGTTGACGGTCTGGCCAGGAGCGTAGGCCGCGATCTGCCATTGCAGCTCGACCATGGGGACGCTGTTGCCATTGTTCAGGTTCAGGCGCAACGGACGGTCGGCGGGGCAGCCTTGCGGATCGAAGGTGATGCGCATTTCCAGCCGGGCCAGGCGATGGGCTTCGCGCGTGTCGCTCATGATGACCCACAGCGCGAGCAATGCCAGGGCGAACACGGCGGCGCCGGAGATCGGCAGCGCCTTGGAGGGATAACGGATCAGCAGGATGACCCAGGAAATGATCAGAAAGATGCCGATTAACATGACTGCCAGCCTTGGTGAAGAAGTGGGGCGTATCGTACAGAACGTTCGCGTGTCTGTGAAAACCACGCCCGCACAGGCTCAGTCGTCGGGCTGATCGCGCAGGAACACCAGGTGGTCGGGACGCGACTCGTCGGCACTGTAGCGATAGCCTTGACGGTCGAACCCCTTGAGCTGCGCCGGGTCATGGATCTTTTCGTCGATCACGAACCGGGCCATCATGCCGCGGGCTTTCTTGGCGTAGAAACTGATGATCTTGTATTGGCCATTCTTCAGGTCCTTGAAGTCGGCGGTGATCAGGCGCGCCTGCAGGGCCTTGCGTTTGACGGCAGAGAAGTACTCGTTCGACGCCAGGTTGAACAGCACGTCGTCGCCTTGCTCGGCCAGCGCCTGATTGAGCCATTCGCTGATACGCTCGCCCCAGAACGCGTACAGGTCCTTGCCGCGGGCATTGGCCAGCTTGGTGCCCATTTCCAGCCGATACGGCTGCATCAGGTCCAGGGGGCGCAGCAGGCCGTAGAGTCCCGACAGCATGCGCAGGTGTTTCTGCGCGTAGTCGAAACCGGCTTTATCCAGCGTCGTTGCATCCAGGCCGGTGTAGACGTCGCCCTTGAAGGCGAGCAGCGCCTGCTTGGCATTGTCGGGCGTGAAGTCGGGGGTCCAGCTGCCGAAGCGTGCAGCGTTGAGTCCGGCCAGCTTGTCGGAAAGGTGCATGAGCTCGGCAATCTGCGCCGGGCTGAGTTCGCGCAGCTGTTCGATGAGCACCTGGGAGTGGTCGAGAAACTCAGGCTGGGTGTAGCGCTGGATGACCGGGGGGGTATCGAAATCCAGGGTCTTGGCGGGGGATATCACCATCAGCATGCAAAGGTTCTCCTGTGGGCGTCGGTAAATTCTGGAGCAGTGCCGGCACCTCGTCCACCCTTAAGCGTAGGGGCATCCAGATGGACCGCAGCGACCCCGGACGCGGCTCGCGCCGCTGCTACAGGGGATCGCGTGTGCCGTTGGTATGGCGCTCCTCTGTAGCAGCGGCGCAAGCCGCGTCCGGCCACACCGCGAACCCTCTGGCACCCCCCCCAACCCCCCACCGTATTGACGCCACCGATCCCGCTCCGCCACAGTGCCCGGAAAAAAAGGAAACCCGCGCATGGACTACGCACTCATCGACTGGAGCATCATGCTCCTGGCCATCGCTGCCGCCTACATCGTCTTCGGCATCGCCGGCTTCGGCACGGCCATGGCGGCAGGCCTGTGGATCGGGCGTCGTCTGACCCTGCGCATGTCCCGCGAGGCCTTCGTGCGGCTGGTGACCTGGCTGGTGCTGGCCAGCGGCCTGGCGCTGCTGTACCGCTATTTCAATCCTTGACCTGCGCCCGCAGGGGGCTATCCTGCCGGTTTTGCGTACCGTCGGGCCTTTGCATGAACACTCAGAACATCCTCGTTCCGCGCCTCTCCACCTTGCCGGTGCACGAGCCCCGTGCGCGGGCGATCCTGCGCTGGCTGGTACGCAAGGAGATCGTCGAGGAACAACTGAGCACCTGCGGTCGCAACGGCAATCGCATGGCCTACGCCATCGGACCGGGTGCCCGAATCGTCGTCGAGCAGCCGGACCTGCTGCCCTATGGGCAGCCCGTCAATGGCTTGGAAGTGGTCACCGACCGCTGCATCTTCACCCCCATCGATGGCTTCCTGCACGAGGCCGGCTGCCCGGAATGCCGCCAGGAAGTCGGTGAGGCCCTGTTCGACAGCCTCGAAGAATGGATGCCCGGCCTCACCGACAACTTCACCTGCCCCCTGTGTGGCCATGAGGACGACATCAACGGCTTCCTGTTCCTGCAACCCTGCGCGTTTTCCAACCTGGGGTTCATCTTCAACAACTGGGGGCAGACGTCCTTCAAGCCGGCGTTCATCGCCGAATTCGCCGACTGGCTCGACCAGCCGATCGCGCAGGTGCTGGTGAAGTTCCAGGACAATTGATCGCCAGGCCATCTTTGCCTTTCTTGTGGGGGCATGTGTGGGTATAATGGCGCGCTTCCATTTTCCCGCTCGGGAGCCCCCGCATGCTGCGTATCAGCCAAGAAGCCCTGACCTTCGACGACATTCTCCTAGTGCCCGGTTATTCCGAAGTACTGCCCAATGAAGTCAGCCTCAAGACCCGTTTGACCCGAGGCATCGAGTTGAACATCCCGCTGATTTCCGCGGCGATGGACACCGTGACCGAAGCTCGCCTCGCCATTGCCATGGCTCAGGAAGGCGGCATCGGGATCATCCACAAGAACATGACCATCGAGCAGCAGGCTGCCGAAGTGCGCAAGGTCAAGAAGTTCGAGGCCGGCGTGGTCAAGGATCCGATCACCATCGAGGCTGATGCCACCGTTCGCGATCTGTTCGAACTGACCTCCCTGCACAACATCTCCGGCGTCCCGGTGCTGCACGACGGCAACCTGGTCGGCATCGTCACCTCGCGTGACGTGCGCTTCGAAAACCGCCTGGAAATCCCCGTCCGCGAAGTGATGACGCCCAAAGAGCGCCTGGTCACCGTCCGCGAAGGGGCCGACAAGGAGCTGGTCCGCGACCTGCTGCACAAGCACCGCATCGAGAAAGTGCTGATCGTCGACGGCGAGTTCCACCTCAAGGGCATGATGACCGTCAAGGACATCGAGAAAGCCAAGGCCTACCCGCTGGCGAGCAAGGATGACCAAGGTCGTCTGCGCGTCGGCGCGGCCGTCGGTACCGGCAAGGACACCGGCGAGCGCGTCAGCGCCTTGGTTGCAGCCGGCGTCGACGTGGTCGTGGTCGACACCGCCCACGGTCACTCCAAAGGCGTGATCGACCGCGTGCGCTGGGTCAAGCAGAACTTCCCCGACGTCCAGGTCATCGGCGGCAACATCGCCACCGGCGAGGCTGCCAAGGCCCTGGCCGAAGCGGGCGCCGATGCGGTCAAGGTCGGCATCGGCCCAGGCTCCATCTGCACCACCCGTATCGTCGCCGGTGTCGGCGTGCCGCAGATCAGCGCTATCGCCAACGTCGCCGCTGCCCTTGAAGGCACCGGCGTGCCGTTGATCGCCGACGGGGGCATCCGCTTCTCCGGTGACCTGTCAAAGGCCATCGTCGCCGGTGCCTACTGCGTGATGATGGGCTCGATGTTCGCCGGTACCGAAGAAGCGCCGGGCGAGATCGAACTGTTCCAGGGGCGTTCCTACAAGGCCTACCGCGGCATGGGCTCGCTGGGCGCCATGTCCCAGGCCCAGGGCTCCTCGGACCGTTACTTCCAGGACTCCTCGGCCGGTGCCGAGAAGCTCGTGCCCGAGGGCATCGAAGGCCGTGTCGCCTACAAGGGCGGCCTGTCGGCGATCATCCATCAGTTGATGGGTGGCCTGCGTTCTTCCATGGGTTACACCGGCAGCGCCGACATCCAGGAAATGCGCACCAAGCCCGAGTTCGTCCGCATCACCGGCGCCGGCATGGCTGAATCCCACGTCCACGACGTGCAGATCACCAAGGAAGCGCCCAACTACCGCGTGGGCTGACCCCGGTAGCCCGCCTGCCGCCTGGTACCGGGCGGCGGGCGGACATTCAATCTAGCGGGGCTGTTCACTACAGCCCCGTGTTGTTTCCGAATACATCTGACGAGAATGAGTCATGGCCCTCGACATTCACGCCCACCGTATCCTGATCCTCGATTTCGGTTCCCAGTACACCCAGCTGATCGCCCGCCGCGTGCGCGAAATCGGCGTGTACTGCGAGCTGCACCCGTTCGACATGGACGATGAAGCGATTCGCCAATTCGCCCCGCGCGGCGTCATCCTCGCCGGTGGCCCCGAGTCGGTCCACGAAGCCAACAGCCCGCGCTGCCCACAGGCGGTGTTCGACCTGGGCGTGCCGGTCTTCGGCATCTGCTACGGCATGCAGACCATGGCCGAGCAGCTGGGTGGCAAGGTGGCCGGCTCCGATATGCGTGAATTCGGCTACGCCCGCGTCGACGTGGTCGGCAAGAGCCGCATCCTCGAAGGCATCGAAGACCACATCGACGCCGATGGCGTGTTCGGCCTGGACGTGTGGATGAGCCACGGCGACAAGGTCACCGAGATCCCCCAGGGTTTCCACGTGCTGGCCAGCACCCCGAGCTGCCCGATCGCCGGCATGTTCGACGACGACCGCAACTACTACGGCGTGCAGTTCCACCCCGAGGTGACCCACACCAAGCAGGGCGAACGCATCCTGTCGCGCTTCATCATCGACATCTGCGGTTGCGAAGCGCTGTGGACCCCGTCGAAGATCGCCGAAGACGCCATCGCTCAGGTCCGTGCCCAGGTCGGTACCGACAACGTCCTGCTGGGCTTGTCCGGCGGTGTCGATTCCTCGGTGGTCGCGGCCCTGCTGCACAAGGCCATCGGTGATCAGCTGACCTGCGTCTTCGTCGACAACGGCCTGCTGCGCCTGCACGA
>NZ_DJUS01000140.1:0-8695 GCF_002438365.1 Pseudomonas sp. UBA6276 | reverse complement strand
CTTCGACCAGATCGCCGAGTTCCGCGATGCCGCGGCCAACGCGAACATTCCGGTGGTTCAGGCTTGATACCACGCTGAAATGAGCTGCACAAAAAAACCCGTCATTTGACGGGTTTTTTTGTGGGTGGAGGTAAATGTCGCAGTCAGCAGGTCCGACGCTTTCGCGGGCAAAGCCCGCTCCCACAAGGACCTGCAGAAATCAACGCTGGCCTCAACTGACTTGCACCCCCCCGCTCAACGCCAGGTCCATTAGCTCACGATTCGCCACCGCATACATGGCGTAATCGGTCCCTGTTGCCGCCTTGATCTCGTCGAGCATGGCGCGCCAGCGCTTGACCATCACCTCATGCTGTTCCAGCCACAGATCCAGGCGCTCCTCGACGTCTCCAGGTGCGTCCTGCATCTTCAGCACGGAGATGGTGATCGCCCGTTGCTGCAGGTCGATGTCGTCGCGGAAAGCCTCGCGGGCCAGCGCCTGCCAGTTGTTCTCCACCGGCAGGCTGCTGATCTGCTGCAGGTACCAGGTCAGGTCCAGCTTGCTGCCCACGGCGAAGAACGCCTTGGCCACTTCGGCGGCATTCTGACCGGTTACATCCGATGCCTCGATGATCGGCAGCAGCGTGTACAGGTGGCTGGTGCCAGCGACCATGCGCGCCAGCAATTCCGGCACGCCTGACTCGACGTAGCCCTGGTAGCGGGCCTGCCAGCGCTCGCGGGTCGGCCCCTCGAGCAGTTCGTCGAGCTTGAGACCCAGGGCCGCGATATGCGGACCGAAGTGCGCCACGTCGCGACCGGCGTCCAGCTCGTTGCGGCGGCTGCGCAGGAACCAGCGGGTGGCGCGACGGCCCAGGCGCATCAGCTCGTCCATCAACGCCAACTGCACATCGGCGGAGACCTGATAGTCCAGCGCCTCGATCTGGCGGAACCAGTGCGGCAGGTGGAAGATGTCGCGCACGATGGCGTAGGCGCCGACCACGCTGGCCGGCGTCATGCCCGTGGACTCCTTCAAACGCTGGACGAAGGTGATGCCCATGTTGTTGACCAGGTCGTTGGCGATCTGGGTGCTGACGATCTCGCGCTTGAGGCGGTGGCTGCGCATGGCCTCGGCGTATTTGCTGACCAGCGACGGCGGGAACGCCGTTTCCATGTCGCGGGTCAGGTAGACGTCGTCGGGTACCGGCGAGGCCAGCAGCGCTTCGTTGAGGTCGATCTTGCTGTAGGAGATCAGCACCGACAGCTCGGCCCGGGTCAGGCCCTGCTTGTTCGCCACGCGCTCGTTGAGCTGCTCCTCGGTCGGCAGGAATTCGATGGCCCGGTCGAGCTTGCCACGCGCCTCGAGGTCGGCCATCAGACGACGGTACTCGGCCAGGCGCTCATAGGCCTTGCGCGCCGCCAGCGACAACGCCTGGGTCTGCTTGTAGTTGTTGCCCAGCACCAGATGACCGACTTCCTCGGTCATGCTGCCCAGGAGCAGATTGCGCTGCTTCTCGGTCATGTCGCCGGCCTGCACGGCTTCGTTGAGCAGGATCTTGATGTTGACCTCGTGGTCGGAGCAATCCACCCCGGCCGCGTTGTCGATGAAGTCGGTGTTGGTGGCACCGCCGTTGAGGCCGAACTCGACACGCCCCAGTTGGGTCATGCCCAGGTTGCCGCCCTCGCCCACCACCTTGCAGCGCAGCTCGTTGCCGTTGACGCGCAGCGCATCGTTGGCCTTGTCGCCCACATCCGCATGGCTTTCGTCGCTGGATTTGACGTAGGTACCGATACCGCCGTTCCACAGCAGGTCGACCGGTGCCTTGAGCAGCGCATTGAGCAGTTCGGTCGGGGTCAGCTTGTCGGCCTTGATGTCGAAACGCTCTTTCATCTGCGCACTGATGGCGATGCTCTTGGCACTGCGCGAGAAGATCCCGCCACCGGCGGACATGATCGAAGTGTCGTAGTCGCTCCACGCCGAGCGCGGCAGGTCGTACAGGCGCTGACGTTCGGCGAAGCTGCTGGCCGGTTCCGGGTTGGGGTCGATGAAGATATGCAGGTGGTTGAACGCCGCCACCAGTTGCAGCTTGTCGGACATCAGCAGGCCGTTGCCGAACACGTCACCAGCCATGTCGCCGATGCCGATGACAGTGATGCTGTCTTTCTGCACATTGATGCCGCGCTCGCGGAAATGCCGCTGCACGCCCACCCAGGCACCCTTGGCGGTGATGCCCATCTTCTTGTGGTCGTAGCCTGCCGAGCCGCCCGAGGCGAACGCGTCGCCGAGCCAGAAACCGTAGTCGATGGCGATGCCGTTGGCGATGTCGGAAAAGGTCGCGGTGCCCTTGTCCGCAGCCACCACCAGGTACGGGTCATCATCGTCGTGACGCACGACGTTGGCCGGCGGCACGACGCTGCCGTCCTTGAGGTTATCGGTGATGTCGAGCAGCCCGGAGATGAAGATGCGGTAGCAGGCCACCGCCTCGTTCTGCACCTCGTCGCGGCTGCCGCCCAGGGGCAGGCGGCGCGGAACGAACCCGCCTTTTGCGCCCACCGGCACGATCACCGAGTTCTTCACGTGCTGCGCCTTGACCAGGCCCAGCACTTCGGTGCGGAAGTCTTCCTCGCGGTCCGACCAGCGCAGGCCACCACGGGCCACGTTGCCGAAGCGCAGGTGAACACCCTCGACCCGTGGCGAGTAGACGAAGATCTCGAACTTGGGCACCGGCTTGGGCAACTCGGGAATCAGCTTGGGGTTGAACTTGAAGCTGAAGTACGACTTCACCTGGCCATTGCTGTCCGGCTGGTAGAAGTTGGTGCGCAGGGTGGCCTTGATCAGGTCCAGGTAGCGACGCAGGATGCGGTCTTCGTTGAGCACCTGAACGTCGTCCAGGGCGGTGAGAATCGCCTGTTCCAGACGCTGCTGCTTGTCGTCCAGGTCGTCGCCGGCCAGCTTGCGTGCCAGGTAGAAGCGGGTCTTGAACAACCGCGTCAGTTCGCGGGCGATGTCGGTGTGGTTGTTCAGGGTGCTGGCGATGTAGCCCAGATCGAAGCCCAGGCGAATCTGCTTGAGGTAGCGCGCGTAGGCACGCAGCAGGGCAACGTCGCGCCACGGCAGGCCTGCGGTCAGCACCAGCCGGTTGAACGCATCGTTCTCGGCGTCGCCGCGCACGATATGGACGAAGGCGTCCTGCAGGGTGTCGTTGAGTTGCTGGATGTCCAGATTCAAGCCTTCGCTGTAGGTGAAGGCGAAGTCGTGGATCCAGTACTCGCGGCCGCTGCGATGACGCAGGCGGTACGGGAACTCGCCGAGCACGCGCAGGCCCAGGTTCTCCAGGATCGGCAGGACGTCGGAGAGCGCCAGCGGCGTGTCGGCGTGGTACAGCTTGCAGTGCAGCTGGCGTTCACCGCTCTGCGCCAGTGGCTGGTAGAAGCTCATCACCAGCGGGCGGGCTTCGGACAGGGCCAGCAGGTGCTGCATGTCCACCACTGCCGAGTGCGCCGCGAAGCGCTCGCGGAAACCGGCCGGGAAGCCTTTCGGGAAATCGGCCAGCACGTTGGTGCCGGCGGCCTCGCCGAAGCTTTCGATGGTCAGGCTGGCGTAGTCGTCCTGCCACGAGCGGCAGGCCTGGATCACTTCGTTTTCCAGCTGCTGCGGGTCGATGTCGATGCGGTTCTTCGGATCGACACGCAGGATCAACTGCACACGCGCTAGCACCGACTCGGAGAAGAACGTCCAGAACTCGCAGTCCGTGGCCTTGAGGCGCTCCATCAGCACCTGCTGGATCTTCTGCCGCACTTCGGTGGAATAGACGTCGCGCGGCACATAGGCCAGGCAGTAGCAGAAACGGCCGTAGGGGTCCTTGCGCAGGAACACGCGGATCTTGTTGCGCTCCTGGATCTGCACGATCGACATGACCGTGCTGAACAGCTCGTCGATCGGCGTCTGGAACAGGTCGTCACGCGGCAGCACTTCGACCACCTGGGCCAGTTCCTTGCCCAGGTGTGCCTTGGCATGGAAACCGGAGCGGCGTTCGATCTCGGCGACCTTGCGGCGAATGTAGGGGATCTCGCGCACGCTCTCGCCATACACTGACGAGGTGTACAGGCCCATGAAGCGGCATTCCTTGAGCACCTTGCCGTCGGCATCGATCTGGCGGATCGACACGTAGTCCGGATAGGCCGGACGATGCACGCGGCTTGGATGGGCCGCCTTGGCGAAGGACAGCAGCATCGGCTCGTGCAGGTATTGCACGGCGTAGTCTTCGATGTGCAGTTCTTCGCTGCTCAGGCCGGCGCGCAGCAGCCGGGTCAGGCCGAGGAAGGACGCGGGGTCGTAGCTGAGCTGACCGCCCTGGGCGTCGGCATCGACCACGAATTCCTCGTAGCCCAGAAAGGTGAAGTGGTTGTCGGTCAACCATTCGAGGAAGGCCTTGATCTCGGCCTTTTCCTGCTCGTCGCTGGCGAACGCGGTCTGCTCCACCAGGGTGATCATTTCACGGACCTTGGCCTTCATCGGCTCGAAGTCCTGCACCGCAATGCGCACCTCGCCCAGCACCTGCTCCAGCTCGCGAGCGAGCACGTTGAGTTCGGCGGCGTTGGCGCAGCGGTCGATTTCCAGGTACATCAGCGATTCATGCAGGACGTCTTCGCCCTGGGCACCCTTGGCCAGCACTTCGAGCAGCTCGCCCTGGCTGCCGCGGCGCACACTGAGCACTGTGGTCTGCAGGGTATGAATGCTGTAGCCGCGGCGGTTGAGCTCGGTACGCACCGAGTCCACCAGGAACGGCAGGTCGTGGTGCAGCACCTCGACGGCGGTGTGGGTGGACTGCCAGCCGTGACGTTCGTAATCGGGGTTGTAGACCCGCACCTGCGGCTTGGCATGATCGAAACGCTGCAGCAGGCGCCACGCCGACAGGGTGCAGCCGGCCAGGTCGCTGAGGCGGCGCTGGGTGAGTTCGTCCAACGAGATGATGCCGAAGAACTGATCGGCGAACAGCGCCACTTGTGGCAGTTGCTGCTCGCTGATGTGCTGAGCCAGGGCCGATTGCAGTTGATGCTGGAAGTCGGCTTTGCTGGCTGCGGTGAAGAACGCCATCTGTGGTACTCCGCTTGGGCTTTGTTATTGGGTGAAGCGTCGCAGGTCACCCCGGTTCGGATCAACCATAGCCAATCCGGCGCTGCAGGGCGACATTCAAGAGGTCCAACGACCTAGCTTACCCAGAGCCCGGCATGCACTCTTGCGGTGCGGCGACATATTCGGTCATGCAGGAGTTATCGTACGAGCCCGCTGGCACGGGCGTTCCAGCCACCTTGCAGCTTTACCGCTATAATCGCGCCACTTTCCTACAATGGGACCTCCCGCATGCGCATGACCGCCTCCCTGCTGATGGCCAACCCTCGCGACGAAGAAGAAGACGACATGGCCCTGCTCTGCTGCCATGGCAGCGAAGGGGAAATGTTTCTGATGACGCGTTTTCCGGACGAAGAAGAGCTGGAAATCACCCTCGGCGAAGAGCCTTACCTGTTGCGTGACCTCAAGGTGACCCTGAGCGCCAGCCGCCTGCTGGTGGAAGTGGCCGCTGCAGATGCCGATGTGTTCGGTGGCGATGATGTGCTGGAAATCGAGCATGCCAGCGATGCGGCGGAACTGGCGGAGATCGGGGAGACGTTGAGGATTTTGCTGGCGGGTGTCGGGACATTGGAAATCAACTGACCTCGCTCTCCGCAGCCCTGTATATCTGCATACGTGTAGGAGCGGCCGGTGGCCGCGAAATGGCCGGCCGACCCAACCGATCTCTGTGGCCGTGCAAGCTTGTTCGCGGCCACTGGCCGCTCCTACGGGACTCAGAGGTGCCCGGTCGAACACGCCGATTCCTCTCCCACCCCCCAATGCATTAAAGTAGCTGCCCCCGGCCAAGACGCCCTCACCCGCGTACTCGGTCCCTTGTTCAGGAACCGTCAACGATGGAACATCGTGAAGCGCTGATCGCGCTGCGAACCTTTCTTTCCACGCAGATCCTTGGCCAGGAGAAACTGGTCGAGCGCCTGCTGATCGTGCTGCTGGCAGACGGTCACATGCTGGTCGAGGGCGCGCCGGGGCTGGCCAAGACCAAAGCGATCAAGGAACTGGCCGAGGGCGTCGAAGCGCAGTTCCATCGCATCCAGTTCACTCCGGACCTGCTGCCCGCCGACATCACCGGCACCGAGATCTATCGGCCCGAAACCGGCAGCTTCGTGTTCCAGCAGGGTCCGATCTTTCATAACCTGGTGCTCGCCGACGAGATCAACCGGGCGCCGGCCAAGGTCCAGTCGGCGCTGCTCGAAGCCATGGCCGAGCGCCAGGTGAGTGTCGGGCGCAGCACCTACGACCTCTCGCCCTTGTTTCTGGTGATGGCCACGCAGAACCCGATCGAACAGGAAGGCACCTATCCCCTGCCCGAGGCACAGCTGGACCGGTTCCTGATGCACGTCAAGATCGGCTTTCCGGATGCAGCCGTGGAACGGCGCATTCTGCAGCAGGCCCGGGGCGAGGCGCTCAATGGCGAAACCAAGCCGGAGCGGCGTGTCAGTCAGCAGGCGATTTTCGCCGCGCGCAAGGAAATCCTCGGGCTGTACATGGCCGACGCGGTGGAGGAATACCTGGTGCAACTGGTCATGGCGACGCGCACCCCGAGCAAGTTCGACGCCGAGCTCGGCGAGTGGCTGGCCTACGGTGCCAGCCCGCGCGGGTCCATCTCGCTGGACCGTTGCGCACGGGCCCACGCCTGGCTCGCAGGACGTGACTTCGTCAGCCCCGAAGACATCCAGGCCGTGCTCTTCGACGTCCTGCGCCACCGCATCATCCTGTCGTTCGAGGCAGAAGCCGCCGGTGTCGACCAGGATCGCGTGATCCAGCGCATCCTCGACGTCGTGGCCGTCGCCTGAGCCCATGAGCCAGGAGCCGAGGCCAGAGCCTGGCATTCGCATCAGCCTGGCCGAGCTGATCGAAATGCGCCATCGGGTGCGCGAGGTGCAGTTGTTCTCCACCCCGGCCCAGCGCAGCCCGTTGATCGGCTTGCATCATTCCAAGCTGCGCGGACGCGGTGTGGATTTCGACCAGGTGCGGGTTTATCAGGCCGGCGACGATGTGCGCAGCATCGACTGGCGCGTCACCGCACGCACCCAGGAGCCGCACACCAAGCTGTTCCATGAGGAGCGCGAGCGGCCGATCTTCATTCTTGTCGAACAGAGCCGACGGTTGTTCTTCGGCTCCGGCCAGATGTTCAAGTCGGTACTCGCGGCCCAGGCGGCCGCTCTGATCGGCTGGGCGGCGCTGGGGCATAACGACCGGGTCGGTGGGCTGGTGTTCGGCGATGGCGAGCACTATGAAATCAAGCCCCGGCGCAGCAAGCAGAGCCTGCTGCAGCTGCTCAACCGCCTGGTCCATGTGAATCAATCACTGCACACCGAAGCGTTGCCGGAGAAGGACGCGCTGGGCATGGCCCTGCGCCGGGCACGGGAGGTGCTGCGCCCTGGCAGTTTGGCCATCGTCATCTGTGACGAACGGGCGCTCACCGATGGCGCCGAACAGCAGCTCAGTTTGCTCTCGCGTCACTGCGACCTGCTATTGCTGCCAGTCTCCGACCCGCTCGACCATGCGCTGCCGGCCGCCGGGCTGTTGCGTTTCGCCCAGCGCGGCAGGCAGATGGACATCGATACACTGAATCCGGACATGCGCCTGGCCTATCGCGCCCTGAGCGAGGCACGCATCGCTCGGTGGGAACGCCTGGCGCAGAAACTGCGCGTGCTGCTGATGCCTTTGAGCACTCAAAGCGAAATGATCGAGCAACTGCGTGAGTACCTCAATCCGCAACGGCCGGGCAAACTCAAATGAGCACGCTCGAGCAACTGCAGCCCTTGATCGCGCCGCCGCCGATCGGCCTCTGGCCACCGGCGCCCGGCTGGTGGCTGCTCGCGGTGCTCCTGCCGACGCTGGCATGGGCCGGCTGGCACTGGCGTCACAGCTGGCGGCGCAAGGTCGTGCTGCCTGTTGCAGCCGAGCAACCTCTGGATCCTGTGCGCCAAGGCGCGCTGGAAGAGCTGGCCCGCCTGCCCAGACCCTACGACGGCGCCCCCGCAGGCGCCTGGTTGCAGCAGATCAACGGGCTGCTCAAGCGCCTGTGCCGCAACCATTACCCGAACGCCAACAGCCATGTGCTCAATGGCCGCCAGTGGCTGGCATTTCTCGACAACCGCTGCCCCGCCGCCGGCCTCACGCGCTGGATGGTGCTGGTGGAAGGGGTCTACAAACCCGAATGCAAGCTTGACGACAAGGCCATCGCCGGCCTGCAGCAGTCAGTCGAAACCTGGATACGCAAGCATGTTTGAGTTTGCCTGGCTGTGGGTCTTCGCCCTGCTGCCGCTGCCCTGGCTGCTGCGCGTGCTGTTGCCGCCAGCCGACAGCGGCGAGGCGGCGCTCAAGGTCAGCTTTCTCGATGAACTCGAAGGGCTGGCCGGTCGCCGTGCACGGATCAGCCTGCCGACCTGGCCGCAACAGGCACCCTACGTATTGCTGTGGCTGTTGCTGCTGATCGCCGCGGCACGCCCGCAGTGGCTGGGTGATCCCCTGCCCATCGCCGCCAGCGGTCGCGACCTGCTGGTGGCGGTGGATGTGTCCGGGTCCATGGATTACCCCGACATGCGCTGGCAGAACGAGGACGTCAGCCGGCTGGAGCTGGTC
>NZ_DJUS01000143.1:0-19188 GCF_002438365.1 Pseudomonas sp. UBA6276 | reverse complement strand
TGCCGGGCGACCTGGCCGAGCGGGAACAGTGTCTGGCGATCGTCGAGAAGACAGTCGAGCGTTTCGGTCGCATCGACGTGCTGGTCAACAATGCCGCGTTCCAGATGAGCCACGAATCCCTGGACGAAATTCCGGACGAGGAGTGGGTGCGCACTTTCGATATCAACATCACGGCGATGTTTCGCATCTGCAAGGCCGCAGTGCCGCACATGCCGTCGGGCGGCTCGATCATCAACACCAGCTCGGTCAACTCGGACATGCCCAAGCCGACCTTGCTGCCCTATGCGACCACCAAAGGCGCGATTGCCAACTTCACCGCCGGGCTGGCGCAGTTGCTGGGCAAGAAGAACATTCGTGTGAACAGCGTGGCACCGGGTCCGATCTGGACGCCGCTGATCCCGGCGACCATGCCGCCGGAAGCGGTGAAGACCTTTGGCGAGGAGACACCGCTGGGTCGTCCGGGCCAGCCGGTCGAGGTGTCGCCGATCTATGTGCTGCTGGGGTCGGATGAGAGCAGCTACATCTCCGGGTCGCGCTATGCGGTGACTGGGGGCAAGCCTATTCTGTAAGGCAGTGGCGGCCTCTTCGCGGGCAGAGGGCTNNCCGCGAAGAGGCCCTCAAGCCATACAAAAAGATCAGACCACATGCGCTGACTTCAGCTGGGTCAGGGCCTGTATTCTCAGATCAGCCAACACCGGATTCCGCCGATCCCTCGGCTGCACCAGATCCACATCTATCCCACCGCTGATCCCACTGGCCCGATGCCCCATCACCAACACCCGGTCACTCAGGTACAGCGCCTCGTCCACATCATGGGTCACCAACAGCAGCGCAATGTCATGCCGCCGTGCCAGATCCAGCAACAAATCCTGCAGCTTCATCCGGGTAAATGCATCCACTGCACTGAACGGCTCGTCCAGCAGCAGCACCTTTGGCCTGGAATAAAGGCCCCGCGCAATTGCGACCCGCTGCGCCATGCCGCCGGACAATGCCTTGGGCAGCGCCTCGGCAAATCCGCTCAGACCCACTTCCTCGATCAGCTGCCGTACCCAGGCCTGGTCATAGTGCCCGTCATCGTGAAAGCCGATGTTGCGCGCCACGCTCAACCAAGGCATCAGCCGCGGCTCTTGAAAAACGAATGCCACTGACTCGCCTGCGCTGCTCAGCTCGCCGCTGTAGTCCCGATCCAGGCCCGCGGCGATGCGCAGCAAAGTGCTTTTGCCGCAACCGCTGGGACCCAGCAGGCTGACGACCTCGCCGGGTTGCAACTGCAACTCCACGTCCTTGAGCACCACGGTTTCGCCAAACGTCTTGCGTCGGACGTGAATGCTCAGCAAGGCATCGCTCATGATAGGCTCCCCGTGGCTTCGCCGGTGAAAGTGTCGCGCCAACTGACGCAACGCCGCTCGATGGCCGCGAGCACGCCGTCGCTCAGCTTGCCCAGCACCGCCAGGGCCAGGATCGCCGCCAGCACGATGTCGGGCCGCGAGGTTTCGCGGCCATCGCTGAGCAGGTAACCCAGGCCTTTGGTGGCGGCAATCAGTTCGGCGGCGACCAGAAACATCCAGGCCATGCTCAGGCCGCTGCGCAAGCCGGTGAACAAGCCCGGCATGGCGGCCGGCAGCAGAATACGCAGGGTCAGCCGACGGGCGCTGAAGCCATACATCTGCCCGACCTCCACCAGCTTGCGGTCAATGTTGCGAATCGCGGCCACGCCGTTGACGTACACCGGAAAGAACGCGCCGATGGCGATCAACACGATCTTGGACGTCTCGTCGATGCCCAGCCACAGCAGCAGTAACGGCACCCAGGCCAGGCTGGGTATGGCGCGCAGGCCGGCGAAGGTGGGTTCCAGGTAGGCCTCGGCTTCCCGGCTCAGACCGACCCAGGCGGCAAATACCAGGGCCAGGGACGCACCGATGACGAAGCCGGCCAGCACGCGACCGACGCTGGCCAGCACGTGCTTGCCCAGCGCGCCTTGCGCCAGCTCGACCAGCGTCAGCGCGACATCGCTGGGCGCCGGCATCTGGTAGGCCGGGATCCAGCCGACCCGCACCACGATCTCCAGCACGATCACGATCAGACACGGCAGCAACCAGCCCTTGGCCCCGCGGCGCCAGGCGGGTGAAGCGCGCCGTGGGGCCGGCGCTGCCTTGGGTAGGGTGTTTTCCGACGCGCTCATGAAGTCACTGCTTCCCGATGACTTGGGCGCCGAAGCGTGGCTCGATCAGTTGATCGACCACGTCGTTGACGTCCACGCCTTTGCGCACCAGGCCTTCGGCGGTGAGGATCGGCGCAGCGGCCTTGAGCGCCTGAATCTGCTGGGCACCCGGCTGCGAATCGCTGAAGTCAGTCCGCGAGAGCTGCAGCTTGGCCACATCCAGGGGCAGCCCCGATTCCTTGGCCAACAGTGCCGCCAGATCGTCCGGGTGTTCCCGCGCCCAGCTACGGGCCTGCTCGTAGGCCTTGATGACCTGCTCGACGGTGTCGGCATGTTCAGCTGCGAATTTTTCCGTGACGCTGATCACCCCATAGCTGTTGAACTCGATGTTGCGGTACAGCAACTTCGAGCCGGCTTGCAGCTGACTGGCTGCCAGCAGCGGATCGAGGCCGGCCCAGGCGTCCACATCGCCTCTTTCCAACGCGGTGCGACCGTCGGCGTGCTGCAGGTGAACCAGCTCCACATCATCCTTGCTCAGCCCAGCCTGTTGCAGGCTGCGCAGGGTGAACAGGAAAGGGTCGGTGCCTTTGGTGGCGGCGATCTTCTTGCCTTTGAGGTCGGCAACGGTCTGAATCGGCGAATCCTTGCGCACCGCCAGGGCGGTCCATTCCGGGCGGCTGGCGATGTACACGGTCTTGATCGGGCTGCCATTGGCGCGGCTCAGCACCGCTGCAAGGCCAGCCGTGGAGGCGAAGTCGATGCTGCCGCCGTTGAGGTATTCCAGCGAGCGGTTGCTGCCCTGGCTGAGCACCCAGTCGACCTTGGTGCCGGGCAGGGCTTTTTCCAGCCAGCCGAAATGGCGCAGGACCAGACTGGTGGGCGAGTAGTAGGCATAGTCCAGGCGAACCTCGGCAGGGGTGGCTGCCTGGGCGACGCTGGCGAAGCTGGCAAGCAGCACGGTGGCGGCCAGCAGCGGTTTGGACAGGCGGGAAAACAGGGTCATGAAGATCATTCCTCGGCAAGGGAGAGCCGGCTGGCACGCCGGATCCCAATGCTAAATGATCTAAAAAACCAACTATAAATACCTTTTGGATCTGAGCTTAGATTGCCAGTACGCGCCTCGACCCAGGCCGCTCACCGATTGACCGTCCTGGCCGGCAACGCCAGTACCAGCAGGCAACTGAGAAGCAGGCAGGCGGCAAAAATCCACAGGGCAATCTGCGGGCTGTGGAAGCGGTCCATGACCACGCCCATCAGGGAATTGCTGACCAGCCCGGCGATGTTGGCCAGCGAACAGGCCAGGGCAAAACCGGTGGCCGCCGCAGTCCCTTTGAGAAAGGTCGCCGGAAGACTGAAGAACACCGGCACCGCACCGATGATGGCCAACGAAGCCACCGAGAACAGCAACACGGTGACCGCCACGTTCTGGGTGAAGAAGGTGCTGAGAAACATGGCCGCCGCGCCGACGATGAACGGCACGATGATGTGCCAGCGCCGCTCGCGGTGCTTGTCGGAACTGGCGCCGATGGCCAGCATGCCGATCAGTCCGGCGAGGCTGGGTATGGCCACCAGCAGGCCGATGTCGCCGGGGTTGCCGACCCCGGCGTTGCGGATGAAGGTGGGCAGCCAGAACCCCATGGCATAGGCACTCAACAGAATCGAGAAATCGATGCCGCCCAGCATCCATACCTTGATGTCGAAAAAGCCGGCACGAAACGAGTGGCCGCCTCGGTTCTCGCTCTCGTCCTGAGCCAGCACGGTTTGCAGTTCGGTTTTCTCGCGCTCGGTGAGCCAGCTGGCATCGGCAATGCCATTGGGCAAGATGGCCAGACACAACGCGCCCAGCACCACCGTCGGTATGGCTTCGAGGAGGAACAGCCACTGCCAGTTGTGCAGGCCGCTGACACCGTCGAAATTGCCCATGATCCAGCCCGACAGCGGCCCGCCGATCAGGCTCGACAGCGGCAGGCCGATCATGAACAGGGCAATGATGCGGCTGCGTCGGTACGACGGAAACCACTGGCTCAGGTAGAACAGCACCCCTGGCAGAAACCCGGCCTCGGCTGCGCCGAGTAAGAAGCGCAGCAGGTAGAAGTGCCACTCGCTGGTGACGAACATGGTCAACCCGGAGAGCACGCCCCAGCTGATCATGATGCGAGCGATCCACAGGCGTGCACCGACCTTCTGCAATACCAGGTTGCTGGGCACCTCGAACAGGATGTAACCGACGAAGAACAATCCGGCGCCCAGACCGTAGGCGGTTTCACTCATGTGCAGGGTGTCGAGCATCTGCAGTTTGGCGAAGCCGACGTTGATGCGATCCAGGTAAGACGCCAGGTAGCAGAAGCACAGAAACGGAATCAACCGCCAGACGATCTTGCGATACGTGCCAGCGCTGGCGTGCTCGGTCAGGCCGGAAGTGGGCGACATGCATGAACTCCTGGAGCGTTGAAGACAAGGTGATAATCCGCCACAAACCCCGTAGGAGCGGTCCGTGGCCGCGAAAGCTGCACTGCGGTTTGCCTGAAGCACTGCGGCGCCGGCTTCTCGGCCGATGACCGCTCCTACGCAGATGAACGCGTCCCATGGGATGCAGGCGCGGGGATGATAATCGCTGCGCTCGATCCATGCAGCATGGGTGCCAGCACTGGCGTGCGAATAATGGCGTAGACTGCCGGCTTCGGTGTGCGGGGGGCGCACCGTGTCGCGTTCATTCACACGCTCGATCCGGCCAGACGCCGGTCGGCATCGGCCCGGGCAAGGCGGAGCATATTCATGGCGCAGGGTATTTTCTTCTTCGTGGTCGGGCCGAGCGGGGCGGGCAAGGACTCGCTCATCGAAGGCGCGCGCGCCCACCTGGGCACTTCCGGCCGCTACCTGTTTGCCCGTCGCACCATCACCCGCCCCAGCGGCGCTCCAGGAGAAGACCACGCGGGAGTGACCCCCGAACTGTTTCAAGCCAGCGTCGCGGCAGGGGCGTTCCTGCTCAGCTGGCATGCTCACGGCTTGAGTTATGGCTTGTCCGCCGAATTGCTGCAGGTGCTGGAGGAGGGCCGGCACGTCATCGCCAACGGCTCGCGGAAGATGATTCGGGAGGCGGCCACCCGTGTGCCGCATCTGGTGGTGATTGAAATCACCGCTTCGCCAGAGGTCCTGGCTGCGCGCATTTTGGGGCGCGGTCGGGAGACCGCCGAGCAGGCCAGTGCCCGCGTGTTGCGTCAGGTCGACGCGCTGCCTGCCGACATCGAAACCCTGCGCGTCGACAACGACGGCACCTTGGCCGAGGGCATCGGTCGCTTCGTCGATGCGGTTGAAACCGTTGCCCAGCGCCACGCGCCGCTGCCGAGCAGTCATCCGCTGCTGCTGCGCAAGCTGCAGGGGCACGAACTGAACGAGGCGCAGTACGAGCAGGTGCTACGCGACATCATTGCCGGCGAGTATGTCGACAGCGAGATCCGCGCGTTTCTGGTGAGTGCCAGCCAGCATTTGTCGGATGCCGAGGTGGTAGCGCTGGCGCGCGTGCGGACGCGGTTTTCCCCGATCATGCGCTGGGATCGACCGATTGTGGTCGACAAGCATTCGATGGGGGGCGTGCCTGGCAGCCGGATCACCTTGATTGTGGTGCCGATCGTCGCGGCGCAAGGTCTGCTCATGCCCAAAACCTCGTCGCGGGCAATCACCTCCGCAGCCGGCACCGCCGATGCCATGGAGGTGCTGGCCGAGGTGGAACTGACGCCTGAAGAGGTGCAACACTGCATTGCCCAGACGGGCGCCTGCATCGCCTGGAATGGCCGCCTCAACCACTCCCATCTGGATGAAGTGATGAACGCCATCACCCGACCGCTGGGTATCGACTCCACGCGCTGGGCAGTGGCGTCCATCCTCTCGAAGAAGCTCACCGCCGGCTCGACGCACGTCATCGTCGATCTGCCATTCGGGCCGGGCACCAAATTGGCGACCGCAGAGCAGGCGCACACGCTGGGCAGATTGTTCGAGGAAGTTGGCGCTCTGTTGGGCCTTACCGTCGCGGCCGTTGCCACCGACGGCTCGCGACCGGTCGGGCGCGGCATCGGCCCGGCTCTGGAGGTGCGCGACGTACGCTGGGTGCTCGAAGGCTCCGCAGAAGCGCCTGCCGACCTGCGCGAGAAGGCGCTGTCGTTTGCCGCACGCATCCTGGCCTGGGACCCACGCATCGGCAGTGTCGAAGCCGGGCGCGAACGTGCCGAGTACCTGCTGGACGGTGGCCAGGCCCTGGCCGCTTTTGAACGCATCATCGAGGTTCAGGGACGCAGGGTGCCAGTCATGCCCAGTCCGTCGACCTGGGCCGTGTGCGCCCCCTGCGCGGGTCGGGTGGCACGGCTCGATGGCTGGCGACTGGCGGAACTCGCCCGCTACGCAGGAGCACCTGGTGACAAGGCCGCAGGTATGGATCTGAAGGTCAATCTGGGCACCCAGGTGGCGCAGGGCGACGTACTTTACCTCCTCCATGCATCTAGCGAAGAAGGCCTGGAACGCGCTGCTGAGCAGGCCCGGATCGAGAGCGGCATCATCCTGGATGAGCAGGCCTGATCAACGCTGACCCCGCAACGCCACCTCGGCTCATTACCGTTCGTCGGCGCAACCTCGACAAATGGAATTCACAAGCTTTTCCGCTCTCCTAACCTGAGTGTGGGAGTCGCCATCGCGGCGGTAACTTTCCTCAATCAATTCAAGTACACAGAAGGATTTGGCAATGACTGATTCGCCGCGCATCGACAGTGCTTCCAAGGGAGCGAACCTGGTTCTGGTGGTCGAAGACGAAGCGCTGATTCGCGAGTTCGTCTGCGAACTGCTGGGCGAGGAAGGTTGGAAGACCGAGGGTGTCGAATCTGCGGACCACGCGCTCGAGTTTCTGAACAAGCGTTCCAATGAAGTCGGTCTGTTGCTGACGGATATCCTGATGCCCGGCAGCATGAACGGCGCAGGGCTGGCGAACTACTCGGCGCAGACCTGGCCGGAAATTCCGATCATGATCATGTCGGGCCATGAAACGCCTGAAAGCTCCGGCGTCACCATCCCGGTGAGCTTCGTGCGCAAGCCATGGACGCTCGGTCAGTTGCTCGACGGTGTCGAGAAAGCCCTCGGCACCGTGCCGCGCGCCGTCAGCTAGGACAGGCGCCGTTGGCTTGGGCCCATTGGCGGGCGGTCGTTGCAATCTGCTTCGCCAATTGATCGATGATACGCTGATGTGCCACCACCAAGCTGCTTAGTTCAACTCCCGCCGTTTCACGGATCTGGCTTGCACAGGTCAATGTACGGCGCGGCTGCGCACCCCCGCGCATACCCAGACTCCACACCACATCGACCAGCGCATACTGACCCGGTAGCGAGTCGAAACGTCGCACGTCGGTTTGTACGGACAGCACGGGCTTTTGCGCATCCTTGGGCAACCCAGCCAGATCACGCGTCCCCAACTGGCGTTCCAGGCGATCGGTCAGGGCGTCGTGAAACTCATCGGCCAGCGGCGCGCTCCAACGGTCGTTTTCCAGAATCGCCAGATTGCCTCGATCCTGACGCACCACCAGCTGCGGCTGGTCGACCTGGACAGGCATGCGCACCGCGAGCATTTCGAACTGGAACGACGGCGCAGCCAAGCGCGAGGGCGCGCTCGGCGCAGTGTCCTGCAGCGTGTAGTAGTGGGTCACCGGCGAGCTGCAGGCACCCAGGCCTATGCTCGCGGCCAGCATCAGGCTGCGTTTGATCATGGTTGAACTTCCGGTTGGATTTCACGTGAGGTGTTGCCTGGGCTGCGGTAGGCGTCCGGCTCACCCTGTTTGGTACGGCCGCGAATCAGTGCTTCCGGGTTGCGGCTGAGGAAATCGGTCAGCACCCGCACCGAACGGGCGGTACGCTGGACTTCGTCCATGGCCTGGCTCAGTTGCTGGCGCTCCGGCGAGTCATCGGCGAAGGTGGAGTTGGCCGCGGCCAAGGTCTTCTGGGTCTGCTGCAAGGTGCCACGCATCTGCGGCAGCACCTCGGCATTGACCTGGCGCAAGGTCTTCTGCATTTCGCTCAGACTGCCGTTGAGGTTGTTGGCGATTTCATCCAACGGCAACTTGCTGATCTTGTCGACCACGCCCTGCAACTGCTCCTGCACCTTGTCCAGGCTACCGGGTACCGTGGGGATGCGCAGCGGGCGGGCGGCGACGTCGAACGCCACGGGCGCTGCGTTGGGCACGAAGCTCAGGGAAATGTACAACTGCCCGGTAATCAGGTTGGCACTGCGTGCCTGGGCCCGCAGACCCTGTTTGACGAATGCCGACATCAGCTTCGCCGAGCGCTCATCGTCCTCGGTACCCATTTCCTTGAGCAGTTTTTCGTGCGCCTTGCCCAGGCGATCCGGGTAGATCACCGCGCCGACGACACTGGGAAAGCTCTTGGTCTTGGCGTCATAGTCCAGGTTGACCGACACCACACGGCCGATGTTCACGCCCAGGAATTCTACCGGGGCGTTGACCGCCAGGCCCCGCAGCGACTGGTTGAAGCTCATGCTGATGTAGCGCGGTTCGCCATCGGGCGGCGCCAGGGCGGTTTCCTGATCGGCGAACAGGTCGAAGCGCGAGCGCTCGGTGGCCGGAGTCGCGTTGGGGCTGTACTTGGGTTCGACGAAGGCGACGCCACCGGCGAGGATGGTCGAAAGCGACTCGGTGTTGACCTTCAGGCCACTGGCGCCCACGGTCAGATCGATGCCGCTGGCGTTCCAGAAGCGCGTATCGGTGGTCACGTACTTGTCGTTGGGGGCATGGACGAAGATCTCCACATCGACACCCTTGCCGTCTTCGGCCAACTGGTAGGACACCACCTGGCCGACTTCGATGCGGCGGTAGTAGACCGGCGAACCGATGTCGAGCGAACCCAGGTCCTCGGTGTGCAGGGTGAAGCGCTTGCCTTGCTCGCCGTAAGTGATCGCCGGCGGCGTTTCCTTGCCGACGAATTGCCGCTTGCGCTCTTCGGAACTGCCGGCGTCGGCGCCGATGAAGGCGCCGGAGAGCAGCGTATCCACGCCGGAAATGCCGTTGGCGCCGATGCGTGGGCGCACCACCCAGAACACCGAGTCTTCGGCGGTGAAGCCTTCGGCGGACTTGTTCAGGTCGACCTTGGCGACTACGTGGCTGCGGTCGTCGCTGAGGGCTATGGCGGTCACTTGCCCGATGACCACGTTCTTGTATTTGACCTGGGTCTTGTTGGCTTCCAGGCCCATGGCGGTCTCGAAGCTGATTTCGATCTGCGGCCCGGCATTGAGGCCATTGCTGATCAGCATCGAGGCGCCTACCAGCGCCGCGATGATCGGCACGATCCACACCAGCGAGACATTGAAACGACGCGTCTTGACCGCCGGTGCAGCGGCAGGGGACGCGGGAGTGGAACCTGGACGATCAGACATCTTCAACCTCTACATCCCAGATGAGCCGGGGATCGAAACTCATGGCGGCAAGCATGGTGAGTACCACCACCAGACCGAAAAACACGATACCCAGCAACGGGTCGATGGAACTCAGCGAACGAAACTGCACCAGCGCGGCGACCAGCGCCACCACCAGTACGTCGAGCATCGACCAGTAGCCGATCAGCTCGATGAAGCGATACAGGCGGGCCCGCTCGCGCATGGCCCAGTGGCTCCTGCGCTGACAGGTTACCAGCAGCATGCCCAGGATCAGGAACTTCATGCAGGGCACAACCACGCTGGCGAAGAAGATCAGCACGGCGATGTCCCAGGAGCCGCCATGCCAGAACTCGATGACGCCACTCATGATGGTGTTTTCGCTGGCGTTGCCGAACATGTTGGTGCGCATCACCGGCAGCAGGTTGGCCGGGATGTAGAAGATCAATGCCGCGATCAGCAGCGCCCAGGTCCGCGCGATGCTGTCGGGTTTGCGCGCATGGACGGTGGAGCGACAGCGCGGGCAATGGTGCTCGCCTGCCTGGCAGACATGCCCGCAGGTGTGGCACAGCACCAGGCCCAGTTGCCGCGCGTAGGCCGGTTCGCTCATCGCAGCTGGCCTTCCAGGTCGTCCCAGAGTCGGCGGATGCCCTTGCCGGAAATCAGGATCAACAGCACCGTGACCATACCCAGTGCCCACAGGCCGAAGCCGGGGTGTACGTCGAGCATGCCCGCCAGTTTGATGATGGCGACCAGGATGCCCAACAGGCAGACTTCCAGCATGCTCCAGGGGCGCAGGTGCTCCAGCGCGCGCATGCAGGTGCGAAAGCCGGGCGCGGCGCGGCCGGCGGTGGCGAAGCCGAGCAGCCAGCACAGCAGGCAGATCTGCAACAGGGGCGCGAGAATGATGGTCAATCCAGTCACCGCGGCCATCGGCGTGATGCGGCCCTGGGCCAGGGCTTCCACCGAGGCGAGCAGGGTGGCCTGATTGCTCAGCCCTTCCATGCTGATGCTGATCACCGGAAAAGCGTTGGCCAGAATGAACAGCATGGCTGCGGTCAGCGCCAGGGCGAACAGCGCCTGGATGCTCAAGCGCTGGCCACGTTCGAGCACCGCGCCACAGCGCGTGCATTCGGCTTTCTGACCATGCGTCAGGGCCACCGATTCGAACAGCGAATCGCAGTGTTCACAAATGATCGAGCGGGAAGAGGTGTTCATTCGGCAATGGACATACATGAAAGCCTGAGGTCAGGGGCGCGCATTTCCCCAGATTAGACACGACCTGTCTAGTCCAGTGGCGCGGTGCCATGAGTATCTGAGTCATGATAAAGCCGAGCGTTCCGTCTGGCGATAGCTGTGAAAGCCAGGCTACTCGCGGCCTTTAGTTTGCGGGCGTGGACCCTGTCAGCACCCAATGGCATGACATCTGGAAATAATCTCGCTTGTGAGCGGCGTTCGCCAGCCTCGATACTTTCGGCACATTCGCCGTCGAGCACCGTCATGGCCCTGGATTACCGATTCACGCCTGCCTTCGAAAACCCCACCGGCTCGGCCATACGCGAGCTGTTCAAGTACCTGTCGGTGCCGGGCATGATTTCCTTCGCCGGTGGCTATCCGGCGTCGGCGTTCTTCGACGAGTCCGGCCTGCGCGAAGCCGCGGAGCAGGCCATGCGCGAAGCCCCCCTCGACTGTTTGCAATACGCCGCCACCGAAGGCTTGCCGGCTCTGCTCGAACAGTTGGTAAGTCTGATGACGCGGCGTGGCGTGGCCGTTGGGGCGGATGAGTTGATAGTGACAACTGGTTCGCAACAAGGCTTCGACCTGTTGCTCAAGGTGTTACTGGCCCCTGGCGCTACCGTACTGGTCGAGTGCCCGACGTATCCGGCAGCGTTGCAGGCGTTGCGCCTGGCCGGGGCGCAGGTGCTCAGCGTGGCGACCGATGCCGACGGCCTGGACACCGATGCCTTGACGCAGCAGCTGGCACGGCGTGCGCGTGGCGATGTCGCGATGCTCTATTGTGTGCCGACTTTTGCCAACCCCACCGGCGCCTGCCTGCCCCTGGCGCGGCGTCTGGCACTTTTGCGGCTGGCAGTCGCACACGATTTTCTGGTGGTCGAAGACGATCCTTACGGTGCGCTGCGCTTTGCCGGCGAGGAAGTGCCTTCGCTGTTGGCGTTGAGCCGGCAGGTGGAGGGCGCCGAGGGCCGTGTGATCCATCTGTCCAGCCTGTCCAAGGTGCTCGCGCCAGGGCTGCGCGTGGGCTGGATGGTGGCGCCTGCGGCGGTCCGCCAGCGCTGCCTGGTGGCCAAGCAGACCGTGGACCTGTGCACCTCGCCCTGGGCGCAGCGCATCGCCGCCAATTACCTCGCGGCAGGGGCGCTGGAACGGGCGCTGCCGGGTCTGGCGCAGGGCTATCGGCAGAAGTGCGAGCGCATGCTGGCGGGGTTGCAACCGCTGGCAGAGCATCTGCAGGTGAGTGCACCGGCAGGCGGCATGTTCGTCTGGGGCCATTGCCTGCATGGCCTCGACGCCAAGGCACTGCTGCCGCGGGCGATCGAGCAGAAGGTGCTCTTCGTGCCCGGCAGCGCCTTCTACGGCCAGGACCCGGACCCCAGCAGCATCCGTCTGTCGTTCGCCGCCCCCGGGTTGGCTGACATCGACGAAGGCCTGCACCGACTGCGTCAAGCGTTCGAGCAGTAGAATTCGCGGCGAGGCCGGACGCGGCTTGCGCCGCTGCTACAGGGGTACGAACGCCGGGTCGGCGGTGTGCCTGGATGAACGCGGGGAGGCCGGAACAGGGGCACGCGGTCACTGTAGCAGCGGCGCAAGCCGCGTCGGCGGTGTATGCGGTTTGCTTGGATGAGCGCGGGGAGGCCCGAACAGGGCTACGCGGTCGGTGTAGCAGCGGCGCGAGCCGCGTCGGCGATGCACGCGGTCTCGACCCATCACTGGCCCTGCTTCCAATGCCCGATCAGAAGAACACTTTCACCAACAAACTCGCCGTATTCTGATTGGTATCGAAATAACGACTGTCCTTGATCCCATACTTGTTGTCCCAATAATCGTATTCAAAACCCACATACACTTGCTGCGCGCCTTGACCCAAGGCTTTGCCCAAGTCGTATTTGACCTGCGGGTTGAAATGCAGATTGGCATGGTACTCGCCATGCTTGTTCGAATCGTTGCCCACCACCCAGTCGGCAAAGCCGTCGATGAGAATGTCCGAACGACCGACCGGCAGGGTATAGGACCACACTGGCGTGATCTGCCAGACATTGTCCCCGGCGCGGCTTCCCTCGGTTTGACGGTTATAGAAATTCAACTGGAAATAATCGAACCCCGGCAGATCCAGGTCGACGGCCGGACCGATCAGATAAGACTCGTTATCCCCTTCGCCAAACTCATAGGTCATGGCCAACAGCACATCCTTGATCGGACCGAAGCGGAACGTGCGATCGAAGATCTTGTTCATCGACAGGCGCGGGCTGAACTCACCGTAATAGGTGTTGTTGCCGTTGGTACCATCGGCTTCACCATTGTAGAAAATCTTGTCGACGAACAGAAAGTTGTCCCCGTACTTCCAGGCATCTGCATGTTCGTAGGTCACGGTCTGCTGGTGGCTGGGATTGACGGTGTAGTCCTTGCCCACCAGGTAGGTCAGGCTGTTGCTCTGCCACTGCAGCCAGTCGCCAGCGGCCATCGCGGTGCCGGCATGGGCCAGGCCGGCAGCCAGAAACAGGCTCGGTAGTGTGGTTTTCATTCAATCGCTCTCAGGTCAAATAAGTGTGGTAGTTGTGTGGGCACTCTAGTGGCGCCTCTTTTGTTGTCCCGAAGGTCAACTTGTAGTTGCCGCCGAACGCGCGCAACGCGTCCGCGGACCGGTCATCCGAGTTAGCCAGTTTTCGTCCGGGCGGATAGATTCGTCAGTGTTCAGTGATGCAGCAACTAACGCGGTTCAGCCACTTCGCACGCCGCGCCTTCCAGCGGCGGCGCAGGGTAGGGGTTTGCGTAGCCACTGGCAAGCCGCATTGGTTTTATGTTTTCAGGCTTGATCAGGGCAACTAAGCCAGCCGTCCTTATAATGGTTAGGCGCCCTATGCCATGCCCCGGAAGTTACAACGACGGGTCGAGCGACAATAAGTCGCACGCCTCGAAGAAGAACTCGTCGCAATTGTTGCCCGGACCTTTGCGATCCACGATGAGAAAGTCATCCTGATCGTGCAGTGACAACACCGGATGATGCCAGACACCCTTGTGGTAATTGATGCCCTGACGACCATCGCTGATGAACGCGCGCACGTCTTCGCTGCGCGGGACGGCGCCGGCCGGTGCGACCACGATCAGAAAGGCGTTGCCCAACAACGGAATGAACGCCTGACTGCCCAGTGGATGACGTTCGAGCATGCGTACGGTGAGCGGCATCGGCAAGGTGCGGGCGCGGAAAATGCTGATCACGGCATGATCCTGCTCGGTACCCAGCTGCACGTCCGCCAGGCGATCGAAGCGTTGGGTCGAACCGTTGTTGATCAGGAAGTGTGCGCTGCCCTCGGTTTCGATCACGTCGCCAAACGGGGCAAACGCGGCCTTGGTCAAGGGTTCGATCGGTAATGTACGCATGCTGGGTCCTATTATGAAGTGATGCTATCGGGCCAGAGTGCCCAGCACTCGCAGTCGGCTCACACCGCCGTCGGGGAAGACGTTGAGCCGGATGTGCGTAATCGGCCCCAGTGCCTTGATCTGCTCCGCGAAGCTGTGCTCCTGGTGCATCTGCAGCTTCTGGCTGGGCAGCAGTTCACGCCAGAACAGGCTTTGGGTCTCGATCTGGCTGTCGGTCCCGCCCTTGACGAACGCACCCTGGATCGAACAGCTGTCCGGGTAGTTACCCTTGAAATGCAGGGTGTCGACGATCACCTGCTGCACCACGCCAGGATGCCCCAGGGCCACGATGACCCAGTCGTTGCCGGGCGTACGTCGCCGAGCGGTTTCCCAGCCGTCGCCCATGTTGATGCCACGGCCGGGATTGAGCAGGTTGCTCATGCTGCCGTAGTGTTCGTCCGAGCAGGCCAGCGCGCGTCCACCGTTGAGGGCGCTGGCGAGGTCGATCTGCTCCTCGTCGCTGGTGCTCGACCAGCTGCGGAACGGCACGCCATACACGCGCAGGCGGGCCACACCGCCGTCCGGGTAGATGTTGAAGCGCAGATGGCTGAACGCGCTGTCGTTGTCGATGCTGTGGTAGTGATGGCTATTGCCCTGCAGCTCGACCGCACTGAGGATTTCGACCCACGGAGTCTGATCGTCGGGTTCGCCTTCGCTGATGAAGCAGGCTTCCAGCGACGCCGAAGGAGGAAAGTTGCCGGTGAAGAACGAGGTGTCGATGTCCACGCCCTTGATCGAGCCTGGCGCGCCGAGGCGGATCACTGCAGTGTCATAGCCTTCGAAGCGCTTGCGCCGCGATTCCCAGCCGTCCATCCACTTGCCGTTGTCGTCGAAGACGCCTTCCTTCCACACCGCCGGGGTGGGCTGGAACAGCCGGTTGACGTCGGCGAACCAATCGTCGGTCACTGAAATGGCCCGGGTACCGAGGCGGGCATCGGCCAGGTTGACGTACTTCTGGAACGGTGCGGCGTAGGCTTTCATGAATACGGATCTGCCTTGAACGAGGGTTGATGAACAGTCGGTCCGTCACCGCGGGTGCGGCGGCGGGGCTATGGGGTTACAGGGCTTGCAGGCGAAACAGGGCAATCTTGTCGATCTCGCGCAGGGCGCAGGCGAATTCGTCCTCGGGGGAATGACCGATCCGCGTTTCGAACGCCGCCAGGATCTGCCGTCGATCGCTGCCCTTGACCGCCATGATGAAAGGGAAGCCAAAGCGGGCCCGGTACGCATCGTTGAGCCAGGTAAAGCGCTGGAACTCGTCGGGCGTGCACTGACTGATGCCGGCGCCGGCCTGCTCCTGAGTACTCGCTGCGGTGAGCTCACCCTGCACCGCGGCCTTGCCGGCCAGGTCGGGGTGGGCATTTATCAATGCCAGCAGGGTGGTGCGGTCGGCGTCGGCCACCACCTGGCTCATGCAGGCATGCACCGCCTCGATGTCGTCGCGCCGGTCCGGCGACAGTCGCTCGAATGCCTGTTCGGCCACCCACGGCGAGTGCTCGTAGATGTCGCCCAGTGCTGCGACGAACTCGGCGCGGTTGAGTCGGGAAGGCTGCAGGGTACGAAAGTGGCTCATGGGCGCGGGCTGCCTGGGAAAGGATGAACCTGCTGCCAGTGCCTGGCGATATCGACCCGGCGCGCGAACCAGACCTGCTCGTGGCCCTGGACGTAGTCGATGAAACGCTTGAGCGACGCCAGACGTCCGGGTCGGCCGATGAGTCGGCAATGCAGGCCGATGGAAAGCATCTTGGGCGCCTCCGCGCCTTCGGCGTACAGCACGTCGAATGCGTCCTTGAGGTAGTCGAAGAAATCGTCGCCCTTGTTGAAGCCCTGCACCTGGGTGNNAGCGCATGTCGTTGGTGTCCAGGGTGTAGGGGATCACCAGGAGGGGGCGATCCACGCCGGGTTGCCAGTAGGGCAGGTCATCGTCGTAGGCGTCGCTGTCGTAGAGGAAGCCGCCTTCCTCCATCACCAGGCGACGGGTATTGGGCCCGGTGCGTCCGGTGTACCAGCCCAGCGGCCGCTGGCCGATGATGTCGGTGAGGATGCGGATGGCGTCGAGCAGGTGCTCGCGTTCCACCGCTTCATCGACGTTCTGATAGTCGATCCAGCGGTAGCCATGGCTGCAGATTTCGTGGCCGTCGGCGACCATGGCGCGGATCGCCTCGGGGTGTCGCTGCGCGGCCATGGCCACCGCGAAGACCGTCAAGGGGATCCCGGCTTGGCGAAACAGCCTGAGAATGCGCCACACGCCAGCACGGCTGCCGTACTCGTACAGCGATTCCATGCTCATGTTGCGCTGGCCCTGCAACGGCTGCGCCGCAACCATCTCCGACAGGAAAGCCTCGGACTCGCTGTCGCCGTGCAGCACGTTGCGCTCGCCGCCTTCTTCATAGTTGAGGACGAACGACACGGCGATACGGGCATTGCCCGGCCAGTGCGGATGGGGCGGTTGGTCACCGTAGCCGATCAGGTCGCGGGGGTAGTCGAGACTCACCGAAGATTTCCTTTTATACGTGGCAGAACGCGCTCGAAAAGGCGCAATGGAAGGGCGTTTTCGGGCTTGAATCGATTGTATACAACGGCATAGACAATTTGTAAGCTCGGGTCTCGGTCCTTTGGATGGCCGTATCCTTGCAAACGCGATGATGCAGGCGCTTGCAAAGAACCTGCCCAATCGGTCAGCAATCTGCATCGACGCGTGTTTTGCGGCTTTTGTTTTTGCAAGGTGTCAGGTGCCACGCCCCATTGCGGCGCGTACCGCACGCTTGCGCTCCACCACGGTGCGCCGTTGGCGCGCCCCTGAACAGGTGAAATCAACCATGGGACGCTTGACCACACACGTTTTGGACGCCGCACATGGGTGTCCCGGTAACGGCATTCGAGTGCGTCTGTACCGCGTCGACGGCGAACAGCTGGAACTGCTGGTAACGGCCGTGACCAATTCCGACGGGCGTTGCGATGTGCCGCTGCTGGAAGGTGAGCACTACCGTTCGGGTGTGTATCAGCTGCACTTCGGTGCAGGTGACTACTATCGCAGCCGCGGTATCGTCACCACGGCGCCGGCGTTTCTCGACGAAATCGTCCTGCGGTTCGGCATCGATGCAACTCAGGAGCACTACCATGTGCCCCTGTTGCTGTCACCGTACAGCTACTCCACCTACCGCGGCAGTTGATGGGTTCATTTGAGCCCGAGTTTCTTGCGCATTGCGACGGTGATGCTTTGGCGGGTGCTGAAGAAGTCGGCCCAGGGATCGTCTTCAAGCTCCGCCAGGCGTTCGAGTACGCTGTCGATGTCCCACTGGTCGCCGCCCTTGATCTGCGCCACTTCCTCCCGGGTGACCGGCACCGAGACCGGCAACCCATCCCGCGCTCGCGCCGCATAGGCGCAGGCCGTGGTTGCGCCCAGACCGTTGCGCAGGTAATCGATGAAAATCCGGCCGACCCGGTTTTTCGGCCCCGAGACGGCCGTGAAGCGTTCCGGCATCAGTTTGGCCATGTGTTCCACCACGGCGCGGCTGAATGCCTTGACCTCGTCCCAGCCCAGCTTGCGCGTGATTGGCACCACCACATGCATGCCCTTGCCACCACTGGTCTTGAGGAACGATGCAAGGCCTAGTTCGTCGAGCAGGGTCTGAGTCAGTTGAGTGGCTTCGACCATGCTTTTCCAGGGCAAGGCAGGGTCCGGGTCCAGGTCGAGTACGAAGCGGTCGGGATGTTCGAAATCCTTCGCGGTCGCGTTCCAGGTGTGCAGTTCCACGGTGCCCATCTGCACCGCGCCCAGCAGTGCCTGACCATCGTTGATGACCATGGCAGCCTGACCCGCCTCGTCCTTGTCGAAGGTGAGAATGTGCGGGATCGCCAGGTGGCCGGCGTGCTTCTGGAAGAACAGCTCGCCACCGACGCCGTCGGGCGCCCGCACCAGCGCAACGGGGCGTTGCTTGAGGTGTGGCAGCAACCAGGGAGCGATGCGCCCGTAGTATTCGGCCAGCTGCATCTTGGTGGTGCCGCTGGTGGCATCGATGACCCGCTCGGGGTGCGTGATGCGCACCTGTCCGACCAGGTCGGCGTCATCGGCCTTGGTGGCTGCCTTGCGCGGCGTCTTTGCCGACTTGCTTGCGGATTTGGCGGACGTGGCGGATTTGGTCGTTGGCATTTCGGGCGTGATCTCCTTGGCGGGCTTGTCAGTGCGCAAGCCATGGAAAACGGCGTGACGGACGGCGCCGTCGCGGGTCATTTCGGCATAGGCCACTTCCGCCAACAGCGTAGGCTTGAGCCAATGCACGCCACGGGCCTGAGCACCCGAGGGAGGATTGGCGAGCGCCGGGCGGGCGGTCTCCAACGCCTGCAACTGCGCGAGCAGGGTGCGCAAGGTGGTTTCGCTGAAGCCGGTGCCCACCTTGCCAGCGAATCGCAACTCGTCACTCTCTGCATCGTGCAAGCCCAGCAACAGCGCGCCGAACGCGCTGCGGCTGCCCTTGGGCTCGGTGTAGCCAACGATGACGAACTCCTGGCGGCGCTTGCACTTGAGCTTGATCCAGTCGCTGCTGCGCCGCGACACATAAGGGCTGCCGACACGCTTGCCGATCAGGCCTTCCATATCCATCTGGCAAGCGCTTTCGAGCAACGAGTCAGCCGATCCGGCAAGGTCGTCGGAGCACTTCAGCGCGTCGTCCGTGTTGGTTTCCAGCACCTTGGCCAAGGCACTGCGACGCTGCTCCAAGGGCACGGCGCGCAGGTCCATACCGTTGAGGTAGGGCAGGTCGAACAGGTAGAAAACGATGTCGCCGCTGTGCTCGTTCTCGAATGCGTTCTGCAAGCCCTGGAAGTCCGGCACCCCGTGCTCGTTGGCCACTACCACTTCGCCATCCAGCCACGCCGACTGCAAGCCCAGGGCAGCGAGCGCCTTGGCCTGGCGCGGCATCTTCGCTGTCCAGTCGTGGCCGTTGCGGGT
>NZ_DJUS01000142.1:1332-11479 GCF_002438365.1 Pseudomonas sp. UBA6276 | reverse complement strand
TCTTGCCGTGGCGCTCGATCGGAATGTTGTGCTTCTCGGCGTAGTCCATCAGCTTTTCACGCGAGAGCAGGTCCCACTCGCGCCATGGCGCGATGACCTTGACGCCCGGCTTGAGCGCATAGGCGCCCAGCTCGAAACGCACCTGGTCGTTGCCCTTGCCGGTGGCGCCGTGGGAGATGGCATCCGCACCGGTTTCGTTGGCGATTTCGATCAAGCGCTTGGCGATCAACGGCCGTGCGATGGAAGTGCCCAGCAGGTATTCGCCTTCGTACACGGTGTTGGCACGGAACATCGGGAACACGAAGTCGCGCACGAACTCTTCGCGCAGGTCGTCGATGTAGATTTCCTTGACGCCCATGGCCTGCGCCTTGGCGCGCGCCGGCTCGACCTCTTCGCCCTGGCCGAGATCGGCAGTGAAGGTCACTACTTCACAGTTATAAGTGTCCTGCAGCCACTTGAGGATCACCGAAGTGTCCAGGCCGCCGGAATACGCCAGAACGACCTTGTTTACGTCCGCCATGCCATCACTCCACGGGGTTCTACGGAAAGCCGTTGATTCTACCGCCCAAGGCTACGAATTTACAGGGGCGCGACAGCTTTGGTTGAACACGCGACAGTCACAATGGCTTCGCAGGCGGCTTGTCGGTGGCCAGAACGGCGGGCGAATCGGCGGCGGGGGCAGCGCTTGGCGGCGCCTCCACACGAGACAACTCGATGCTCACGCGACGGTTTCGGGCCCGATTGGCGGCATTGCTGTTGGCCACCAGCGGATAGCTTTCGCCGTGAAAGCGCAAGGTGATCTGGCTTTCGCTCAGACCATGGGCCAGCAGGTAGTCCTGAACGGCCAGCGCCCGGCGCCTGGACAGGTCGCGGTTCACCAGACGGTTGCCGCTGTTGTCCGAATGGCCGTCGAGCTGCACGTGATTGACGCTGGGATCGGCTTTCATGAAGGCCAGCAGCTTGTCCAGACGCGCCTTGGCCGCCGTGTCGAGCTCGAGACCACGGGGAAAGCCCACATCGCTCAGGCGAATCTGGTCGTAGTTCATCGGCAACAGCTTCGCCGCACAGGCCTGGTACTCGCCGAAAGCCTGGCCGAAGCGTGCCGACAACAGGCGGATCTCCACCGGTTGTCCGCCGGACTGGCTGCGTATCAGGGTCATGCGCCCTTCCAGCAGCCCATTCATCAGACCACTGGCCTGGCTTTGCGAGCTGGTCAGCAAGGCTTCGCCATGACCCAGCCGGACGCTGCCCAGGTTGATGTCGCCGCGGCCCGGCTGCCAGGGTGCTGCGGCGGCCAGGAGAGTGGCAGAGCCCGTCCCCAGCAGATGACTGACGGAGTTGAGGCGAAACACGGCCTGCTCGCCTGCCCGGCGCACGAACTCGGCCGAGCCGAAATTGGCGACCGGCTGGCCCAATCGACACTCGAACTGATCGCCCGCGACTTTCCACTCGACATTCTCCAGACGCGTCTGGAAATTCATCGCCAGGGCCGGAAGGCTGGCAAACACACTGAGCAGGGCAAGATAACGCTGGCGCACGACAGGCTCCACGGGTTCGAACGGGGTACTTCCAAGGTATCGGACATGGCCTGCAAAACTTGATAGCGGATGCCGTGGGCGGCGTTTTCCGGTAGCATTCGCGGCGAGTTCGAACCGCCTGGAATCCCCAATGTCCGACCGCCTGACCCTTCTGCGTCCCGACGACTGGCACATACATCTTCGTGATGGTGCCGTGCTGCCGCATACCGTGGCCGATGTATCGCGGATCTTCGCCCGCGCCATCGTCATGCCCAACCTGGTACCGCCGGTGCGCACCGCCGCCGACGCCGATGCCTATCGCCAGCGCATCCTGGCCGCACGCCCCGCAGGCAGCGCCTTCGAACCGCTGATGACCCTGTACCTGACTGACCGCACCAGCGCCGCCGACATCCGTGCCGCCGCCGCTTGCGGATTCGTCAAGGCGGCCAAGATGTACCCGGCCGGCGCCACCACCAATTCCGATTCCGGGGTCACCAGCCTGGACAACATCACCGAGGCGCTCGAAGCGCTCAGCGATGCCGGGATGCCCCTGCTGATTCATGGCGAAGTCACCCGCGGTGACGTCGACGTGTTCGACCGCGAGAAAATCTTCATCGACGAGCACATGCGCCGGTTGGTGGAGCGTTTCCCCACGCTCAAGGTCGTCTTCGAGCACATCACCACCGCCGAGGCCGCCGAGTTCGTCAAGGCCGCGCCGGCCAATGTCGCCGCGACCATCACCCCCCAGCACCTGCTGTACAACCGCAATCACATGCTGGTGGGCGGAATCCGGCCGCACTTCTATTGCCTGCCGATCCTCAAGCGCAATACCCATCAGGTCGCCCTGCTCGACGCCGCCACCAGCGGCAGCGGCAAGTTCTTCCTGGGTACCGATTCGGCGCCCCATGCCCAGCATGCGAAAGAAGCCGCTTGCGGCTGCGCCGGTTGCTACAGTGCCTACGCCGGCATCGAGCTGTATGCCGAGGCGTTCGAGCAGCGCAATGCCCTGGACAAACTCGAGGGCTTCGCCAGCCTGCACGGCCCGGACTTCTACGGCCTGCCCCGCAACACCGACACCATTACCCTGGTCCGCGACGAGTGGACCGCCCCAACCAGCCTGCCCTTCGGTGAGCAGGTCGTCATTCCGCTGCGCGCCGGTGAAAAACTGCGCTGGCGCCTGCTGGAGAAAGATGCGTGAGTGAAGACAACTACGACGACGAAGACACGGGCAATGCGGGTACGGGCTCGCGCCATCCCATGGCCGCCCGTTTTCGTGGCTACCTGCCGGTAGTCGTGGACGTGGAGACTGGCGGCTTCAACAGCGCTACCGATGCCTTGCTGGAGATCGCCGCGACCACGATCGGCATGGACGAGAAGGGTTTCGTGTTTCCCGACCACACCTACTTCTTTCGCGTCGAACCGTTCGAAGGGGCCAACATCGAGGCCGCGGCGCTGGAGTTCACCGGTATCAAGCTGGATCACCCCCTGCGCATGGCCGTCAGCGAGGAGACAGCGCTGACCGACATCTTCCGCGGCATCCGCAAGGCGCTCAAAGCCAACGGCTGCAAGCGCGCGATCCTGGTCGGCCACAACAGCAGCTTCGACCTCGGCTTTCTCAATGCTGCCGTCGCGCGTACCGACATGAAGCGCAACCCGTTCCATCCCTTCTCCAGCTTCGACACCGCCACCCTGGCGGGCCTTGCCTACGGTCAGACCGTTCTGGCAAAAGCATGCCACGCTGCGGATATCGACTTCGACGGTCGCGAAGCCCACTCCGCGCGCTACGACACTGAAAAGACGGCCGAGCTGTTCTGCGGCATCGTCAACCGCTGGAAGCAGATGGGCGGCTGGCAGGACTTCAACGACTGAATACCTGTGTCAGGAGTTGCTGGAACAACCGGCACTCCTGCACCGTTCATCGCCTGTTGCGAGCGCAGTCGCGAGTTGTTTTGACAAGCATTCTCATTAACATTAGGATCGTCCGCACTGAAACCAACACAGCGGCGGTTCTTACGTATGTATGTCTGTCTTTGCCAGGGTGTCACCGATGGTCAGATTCGCGATGCAATCTACGAAGGCTGCTGCAGCTATCGTGATGTGCGCGAAACCCTCGGCGTTGCTACTCAATGCGGTAAATGTGCCTGCCTTGCCAAGGAAGTGGTACGCGATACGCTGACGCAAATCCAGACTGCCCAGGCATCCACCCTGTCCTACCCCGTGGAATTTACACCTGCCTGAAGCACCCCCTTTTGAGAAACCGGGCCATGCCCGGTTTTTTTATGTCTGAAATACAATGACTTAGCAACAAACGCGGAACTCAGTCATTCTTATTCCGATTAATTTTCATATAGTATTCAATAACTTAGGTTTGACATGGCAACTTCCTGAGGCCAAACTTCGCGCTATTACTCCTATTCCCGCGCAGGCTCTCCGACCATGAAAGGCGAAATCAGCGTCATCCAGCATCTCAACAGAATCCTCGGAAACGAGCTGGTCGCCATCAACCAATACTTTCTGCATGCCCGCATGTACGAAGATTGGGGTCTGAACAAGCTGGGCAAGCACGAGTACAAGGCCTCGATCGATGCCATGAAGTACGCCGACAAGCTGATCAAGCGCATTCTCTTCCTCGAGGGGATTCCCAACCTTCAGGAACTGGGCAAGATCCTGATCGGTGAACACGCCAGCGAAATGCTCGGCTGCGACCTGAAAATCGAATACAAGGGTCTGGCTGATCTGAAAGGCGCCATCGCCCACTGCGAGACTGCCGGTGACTTCGGTAGCCGTGAAATGCTCGAAGACATCCTTGAAGGCAAGGAAGAGCAGATCGATTGGCTGGAAACCCAGCTGAGCCTCGTCGACAAGGTTGGAATCGAGAACTACCTGCAGTCGAGCATGGGCGAAGAAGACTGATCCCACCGCGCTGCCGAAGCGGCACCATGAAAAAGCCCCGCGCTGTGTGAACAGGCGGGGCTTTTTTCGTTCCTGGCCGACTTGAATGTCGGCCACTCACGGATCAGGCGTCGGCTTTTGGCTGAGCGGCCTTGGCCGAAGCTTCCTTGACCAGGGTCTGCAATTCACCGTTGGCAGCCATCTCGGCCACGATGTCACTGCCGCCTACCAGTTCACCGGCCACCCACAGCTGCGGGAAAGTCGGCCAGTTGGCGTACTTGGGCAGGTTGGCGCGAATTTCAGGGTTCTGCAGGATGTCGACGTAGGCGAATTTCTCGCCACAGGCCATGATCGCCTGCGAAGCCTTGGCCGAGAAACCGCACTGAGGCGCGTTCGGCGAGCCTTTCATGTAAAGCAGGATCGTGTTGTTGGCAATCTGCTCTTTGATCGTTTCGATAATATCCATGGAGCACCTCGCTCGGCTTGTCTATCCGACACTGTCGTCGGCACGGTGAGGCATTGTAACGGAAAGCCGAGCGCAACGCTCGGGCTCTTGCAGCGCGGGGCGTTGGGAGAAGAGCTTGCGGTGGTCGACCGATTCAGTTCATCGGCACAGAAGAAGGCAATGCCTGCATCTGGATTTCCAGAACCGTCTCGACTTCTTCCTGGGCGACGTGCACGCCGGTCAGTTCGCCGATGAGTCGCCAGTGGTCGTCCAGTCCGGTGCTGATGGTCGCCATGCGATCGATCATGTGTTTGCCGGCCGAGCGTGTGACCTCGTCGGAACTGCGCAGCAGCTCGAACGACATGGAAGTCATGGACGCCGTCAGGTGGGTCAGGGTGCGGGCGGTCAGACCCAGCAGCTCCAGCAGTTGTTGTTCTTTCGATTCCATTCCGCAAACTCCGTGTGCTTCGCAATACGCATTTATAACTCACAGACGATGTTTAGGAAACGTCAGATGGTCGGCAGAAACATCCAGCGATCGAAACCTTCGGAAACTTGTGCGTGCCGGTTAAAACTTCAGCGGCTATTGGTAAAAGGCGACAGTTCCTTATAGGATGGCGCCTTCCCTTATTTCGTCGCCCCGTGCGGCTTTCGCCGCAGGTCTCACTCGTTTTTCCGAAAAACCTGTTTTCGAGCACCTGCGGTCCGTGGCAAAAGGTAGTCAATGATGAGCGCAAGGCACTTTCTCTCCCTTATGGATTGCACGCCCGAAGAGCTAATCAGCATCATTCGTCGAGGCATCGAGCTCAAGGACCTGCGCCAGCGCAGCGTGCTGTTCGAGCCTTTGAAGAACCGCGTACTGGGCATGATCTTCGAGAAGTCGTCGACGCGCACCCGTCTGTCTTTCGAAGCCGGCATGATCCAGCTAGGTGGCCAGGCCATATTCCTGTCCCCGCGCGACACGCAGCTGGGCCGTGGCGAGTCCATCGCCGATTGCGCCATCGTCATGTCGCGCATGCTCGATGCGGTGATGATCCGCACCTTCGCCCACCAGACACTGACCGAGTTCGCGGCCAATTCGCGCGTACCGGTGATCAACGGTCTGTCCGATGACCTGCACCCCTGCCAGCTGCTGGCCGACATGCAGACGTTTCTCGAACACCGCGGCGCCATCCAGGGCAAGACCGTGGCGTGGATCGGTGATGGCAACAACATGTGCCACAGCTATATAGAAGCGGCCATCCAGTTCGATTTCCAGCTGCGCATCGCCTGCCCCGAAGGTTTCGAGCCGGACGCACGCTTCGTGGCCATGGCGCCGGAGCGCGTCAGCGTGGTCCGCGATCCTCGCGAAGCCGTGCGTGGCGCCCATCTGGTGAGCACCGATGTCTGGACGTCCATGGGCCAGGAAGAGGAAACCGCACGGCGTCTTGAACTGTTCAAGCCCTTCCAGGTGACCCGCGAACTGCTCGATATGGCGGCCGATGATGCGCTGTTCATGCACTGCCTGCCGGCCCACCGTGGCGAGGAGATCAGCCACGATGTGCTCGACGATCCCCGCGCCGTGGCCTGGGACCAGGCGGAGAACCGCCTGCATGCACAGAAAGCGCTGCTGGAATTTCTGGTCGCTCCCGGATATCGCCCTGAATGAGCACCGCATTGCTGCTCGAACTGCGCAACCTGGCGTGCGGCTATGGCGCTCAGCGTGTAGTCCAGAACCTCAACCTGCACCTCAACGCGGGCGACATTGGCTGCCTGCTCGGCTCTTCCGGTTGCGGCAAGACCACGACCCTGCGCGCCATTGCCGGCTTCGAATCGGTCCATGAAGGCGAGATCACCCTCGACGGCGAGGTCATTTCCCGGCCCGGCCATACCCTGGCTCCGGAAAAGCGTCGAATCGGCATGGTCTTTCAGGACTATGCACTGTTCCCCCATCTGACCGTTGCCCAGAACATCGCTTTCGGCATTCGCAAGCACCCCCGGCAGGCACAGGTGATCGGCGACATGCTCGCACTGGTCAACCTTGGCGGGCTGGACGCGCGCTATCCCCATGAGTTGTCGGGAGGCCAGCAGCAGCGTGTCGCGCTGGCCCGGGCTCTGGCACCGGAGCCGCAACTGCTGTTGCTGGACGAGCCGTTCTCCAACCTCGACGTCGAGCTGCGCCGTCGCCTGAGCCATGAGGTGCGCGATATTCTCAAGCGCCGGGGTACCAGCGCCATCCTGGTTACCCATGATCAGGAAGAGGCCTTCGCCGTCAGCGACCACGTCGGAGTGTTCAAGGAGGGTCGGCTGGAGCAATGGGATACGCCGTACAACCTGTATCACGAACCCGCCTCGCCGTTCGTGGCGAGTTTCATCGGCCAGGGTTATTTCATTCGAGGTCAGTTGGTGGATCCGGAGACGGTGACCACCGAGCTGGGCGTGCTGCGTGGCAACCGCGCCTACACATGGCCTGCTGGCAGCGCTGTCGACCTGCTGCTGCGTCCCGATGACATCGTGCATGCGCCCGACAGCTCACTCAAGGCGCGCATCGTCGGCAAGAGTTTCCAGGGTGCGGCAACCCTGTATCGTTTGCAGCTGCCCACCGGCAGCCAGCTCGAAGCCGTGTTTCCCAGTCACCTGGATTACCTGCCAGGCGCTGAGGTGGGCATTCAGGTCGCCGCCGACCATCTGGTGCTGTTTCCTGCCGCCGGTAGCGTGCCAGTGCTGAGCGAGCCGCGTCGACACGCCTGACACATCTGCCAAATCAAGGGCAATAAAAAAGGGCGCTCCACCAAGCGCCCTTTCTTCTACAGCTCAAGCGTTATTGCAGACGGGTCTGCGCAGATCCGTTGATCGGGATGCGCTTGGCCTTGGCCTCTTCAGGCACGACACGCAGCAGGTCGATGTTGAGCAAACCGTTGTTCAACGCCGCGGCCTTGACCTCGATATGGTCGGCGAGGCGGAACGACAGCTTGAACGCGCGCTGGGCGATGCCTTGGTGCAGGTAGGTCACGCCGGTGGTCTCGGCCTCGCGCTTGCCACCACTGACGGTCAGAACGCCCTTCTCGACTTGCAGCTCCAGGTCTTCTTCCTGGAAGCCTGCGGCGGCGATGACGATCCGGTACTGATCATCGGCGTGCTTTTCGACGTTGTAGGGTGGGTAGCTGCTGGCCGACTCGTTGCGTGCGGCAGACTCGAACAGATCGTTGAAACGATCGAAGCCCACGGAGTGGCGGAACAGTGGAGCAAGGGAAAATGCAGTAGCCATGTGTTTCTCCTGAATCTCAGCGAGTGATTGTCTCCGCGACCCGAATTCGGCATCGCGTAACCCATAGATAGGGACCAGCCAAACGCTTTCAAGAGCTTCCAGGAAAATTTTTCTTGCGCAGTGCGAAGAGTTTTCTTGTGACCTGCTGACTCGCTAGCCCGGCTGCAGCAGGCGCTCGACCGCGTCACAATCCTGTTCGCGGCGCACAAGGGTGAACAGCTCGGACGCCTCGGGGTAGGTGCGGGTCAGCATGGCCAGCCACTGCTTCAGCCGGCCCGGTGCCTGTCTTGGTGTGAGCTGCGCACGGGCCTGGCGCCAGAATTCGCGGATCAGCGGCAGCAGCTCGGCCCAGGTCATGTCTGGCAGCTCGATGCCCTGCTCCGCAGCGGCGATCTGCCGCGCCAGGTCGGGCTTGGATACCAGCCCACGACCGAGCATGAAGTCCTTGGCACCGCTGACCTCACGGCAGCGCCTCCAGTCGGCGACGGTCCAGATGTCGCCATTGGCATAGACCGGCACCTTTACCACGTCCTGAACCTTGGCAACCCACTCCCAGTGCGCTGGCGGCTTGTAACCGTCGACCTTGGTCCGCGCATGCACGACCAACACCTCGGCGCCCCCTTCGGCCAGTGCGGTGGCACACTCGATGGCGCTGTCGGGGGTGTCGAAACCCAGGCGCATCTTGGCCGTCACGGGAATGTGCGCAGGCACCGTCGCGCGCACTTCACGCAGGATGCGATGAAGCAGTTCCGGCTCCTTGAGCAGCACTGCCCCGCCACGCGACTTGTTCACCGTCTTGGCCGGGCAGCCGAAATTCAGATCGATTACTGGCGCACCGAGAGTACAGGCAAACGCGGCGTTGTCGGCGAGCGCCACCGGGTCCGAACCCAGCAACTGCACACGCAACGGCACGCCGGCTCGGGTCTTGGCGCCGGCCAACAGCTCAGGTCCGAACTTGTGATAGTAGGCCGCCGTGAGCACGCGCTCGTTGACGCGGATGAATTCGGTGACGCACCAGTCGATGCCGCCGACCTGGGTCAGGACGTCGCGCAGGATATCGTCGACCAAGCCTTCCATGGGCGCCAAGGCTAATTGCATGAAGTGTTTCTCGGACAGGGGCGTGAAAGGGAGCGGATTCTAGCAGAAAGCCCGCGCGCGGGCGGGCTCTCTAGGGGCTGTGTTAAAAGTCTTGAGACGAAGGTCAGGCAAGGCGAAAACAGCCGAGGAAGCGGAGTTTACAGGTTGTAAATGAGCATTCCGAGGCTGTTTTCAACGCAGCATCACTGAGTATCAAGGCTTTTCACACAGAGCCTAGGATTGGATGACTATGGCTTGACCATACCCATCCAGAAACTCGGCCGGCATGCGCTTGGGCTTGCCGCTGGACAGTTCGATGCAGACGAAGGTGGTGCGTGCCCTGAGCAGGACCGCGCCGTCACGTGGACGCAGCAGTTGGAACTGGCGGGTCATCTTCAGGCGTCGATCCCATTCCAGAATCCAGGTGCCCAATTCCAGCCCATCGCCTTCGTGGGCGCTGGCCAGGTAGTCGATTTCATGGCGAACCACGGCCATGGCGCGATCGAGTTGTCGATAGGTCGCAAGATCCAGACCCAGATGCTGAGAATGCTGCCAAGCGCAACGTTCGAGCCAGGTGACGTAGACGGCGTTGTTGGCGTGTCCGAGGCCGTCGATGTCGTCGGGCTGGACTGTCAGGGCAATGACGAAGGGGGCGGGCCGATCCCAGTTCATGGGCGCTCCTGGAGAATTAGGAACAGGCGGATATGGCGAGGGCAGAAAAACAAAAGGCTCATTCAATAATCGAATGAGCCTTATAAGTCCCGCAGAGCGGGTAATCGTGGCGTCCCCTAGGGGACTCGAACCCCTGTTACCGCCGTGAAAGGGCGGTGTCCTAGGCCACTAGACGAAGGGGACGCAAAACCTTCAGTCGAGCCCGCTATTGCGGACTCTGGCAAATTGGTGGAGCTAAACGGGATCGAACCGTTGACCTCTTGCATGCCATGCAAGCGCTCTCCCAGCTGAGCTATA
>NZ_DJUS01000142.1:480-1151 GCF_002438365.1 Pseudomonas sp. UBA6276 | reverse complement strand
CAGCGGCGCGAGCCGCGTCGGGGGTCAGGCGATCGCGGCCAGGAGCTTTTCCCATTCCTTGTTTTCTTTCTTGGAAACACCGCCGAGCAGATCGAGGGCCTGGCGCAGGCGGAAGCGGGTCAGGTCGGGGCCGAGGATTTCCATGGCGTCCAGGACCGACACCGAACTGGCTTGCCCGGTGATCGCGGCAAACATCAGAGGCATGGCGTCACGCAGCTTCAGGCCGAGCGACTCGACCACGGCCTGGATGGTTGCAGTGATGCGCTCCTTGTCCCACTGGCGCAGGCTCTCCAGCTTCCAGAGGATCAACTGCATCAGTTGCCGCACCTGGTCGGCAGAAAGCTTCTTGCTTTCGAACAGACGGGGATCCAGCTGCAGGCCGCCGGCGAAGAAGAAGCCGCCCAGCGGAACGATCTGACTGAAGGTCTCTACCCTGCCCTGCACGTGCGGCGCGATCTTCATCATGTAGTCGGGATTGAACGCCCACTGCTGCACTCGTGCGGCGAACTCCTGTACCGGCAGCTCGCGCAACCACTGACCGTTGAGCCACGAGAGCTTCTCGATATCGAAGATCGGACCGCCTAGGGAAACGCGGGAGAGATCGAAGTGCTCGACCATTTCGGCAAGGGAGAACTTCTCGCGTTCGTCAGGCATCGACCAGCCCATGCGGC
>NZ_DJUS01000142.1:0-310 GCF_002438365.1 Pseudomonas sp. UBA6276 | reverse complement strand
ACCTGCATGTCCATGCGGTCCCATGGGATTTCGACATCGCCACGCAGCATGTCGGGAACCACGCAGACGCCTTCGGTGGGGACCTTCATGCGGATGACGTGGGGTTCGCCGGCGGCCAGGCGGCGCTGGACTTCCTCGGCCGACAGCAACAGCGCGCGGCCGTCGTAGCGAGGGGTTTCGCCACGGGCGGTCTGTTCGGCGCGCATCTGGTCGAGCTCTTCGGCGGTGCAGAAACACGGGAATGCGTGGCCCATGTCGACCAGTTGCTGGGCGTATTGCTTGTAGATATCGCCCCGCTCGCTCTGCCGGT
>NZ_DJUS01000168.1:0-24112 GCF_002438365.1 Pseudomonas sp. UBA6276 | reverse complement strand
CAGCTGGGCGAACGCATTCTGCGGGTCGAAACTGCGGTGGCGGTGTTGCTCGCCCGGCTGTTCTGAAGCGGCTACAGCTGAAGGTGACAGCGGCCGCCGTATTTAGTTACATGCCACTATCGAGTTTCTTCCATTCACGCCGATGCCCTTGAACTGCCGACAATCACGCCGTCGGCCTGAAAGGGAGCTTCAATCATGTCGAACACCTTTGCCCGTTACCTGGGCAATCTGAGCGTCAACCTGAAACTGGGGATCGGTTTCGGGTTAGTGCTACTGCTTACGCTGCTGATCGCCGCCACCGGCTGGTTTGGCTTGTCCCGCTTGATCGAGCGGGCCGACAAGATCACCAGCATTTCCATACTCGATGACCGCATGCGCGACCTGCGCATCGCCGCTCAATCGTTCGAATTGCAGAAAGGCAGTTCCGGTGCCGACACCGTCACTCGCCTGCTCGATGAGCTCGATGCCAACCTGGTGATCGCACAGCACACCCTCGTGATGTCCGAAGATATAGCGCTGGTCGAGCAGGAAATAGCGGCTACCCAGGCCTATCGCCAGGCATTCGCCGCGTCGCTGCTGTCGATCCAGGGTCGCGAAGCCGCCCGCAGTCAATTGGGCAGCACCGCCGACCGCGCCGTTGCCGAAGTCAATCAGGTGCAGGCAGCCCTGCTCGGCCAAGGTGACCTGTCGGCGTTCAGCACGCTGGTGGAAACCAGTCGGCTGATCCAGCAAGCTCGCTTCCAGGTGCGTGGCTACACCTACAGCGCCAAGGACGAAGCGCGCCAGCCGGCACTGACGGCCATCGACCAGGCGATCGCCTCGGTCGCCGCTGCACAGGCCAGCGTATCCAGTGAACTCATCGGGCGCCTGCAGCAGGCTGGGGAAGCCTTGAGCGCCTACCGCGCTGCGGTGGCGCAATTCAGCGAGAATCAGCAGGCCACTCTTCAGAGCATCGACACGATGACGACGTTGGGGACCTCGCTGCTTGATCTGAGCGATCGACTCGGCGACTCGCAGACCGCCAAGCGCGATGCCGATACGGCCCGTGCCAAAGCGTGGCTGGCAACAGCGGCAGCGTTGGCGACCTTGCTTGGCATTGCCGCGGCATGGGCCATTACCGCGCAGATCGTCGGCCCCCTGCGCCAGACCCTGGCCAGCGTCGAACGGGTTGCATCCGGTGATCTGAGGCAGTCGCCCGCCATTACCCGGCGTGACGAACTGGGCCAAGTGCAGCTGGCCTTGCAGCGCATGACCTTGAACCTGCGTGAACTGGTGGGCGGCATCAGCGAAGGCGTGACGCAATTGGCCAGCGCGGCCGAGGAGTTGTCCGCGGTCACCGAACAGACCAGTGCCGGGGTCAACGCGCAGAAGGTCGAAACCGATCAGGTCGCCACCGCCATGAATGAGATGGCCGCTACCGTGCAGGAAGTCGCGCGCAATGCCGAAGAGGCGTCCGAGGCCGCTGTGGCTGCCGATCAGCAGGCACGCGAAGGCGATCGGGTGGTCAGCCAGGCGGTGGGCCAGATCGAACGTCTGGCGGCCGAAGTGCTGCATTCAAGCGAAGCCATGAACCAGTTGAAGCAGGAAAGCAGCAAGATCGGCGGTGTGCTCGATGTGATCACCTCCGTGGCCCAGCAGACCAACCTGCTGGCCCTCAACGCGGCGATCGAGGCGGCCCGCGCCGGCGAGGCCGGTCGTGGATTCGCTGTGGTGGCCGATGAAGTACGCAGCCTGGCCCAACGTACCCAGCAATCGACCGAAGAGATCCAGGCGTTGATCGCGTCCCTGCAAACCGGAACTCATCAGGTGTCCAGCGCGCTGGACAGCAGCCGCGAAATGACCGACAGCAGCGTGCAACTGGCTCGCCGTGCCGGACAGTCGTTGAGCGACATCACCCGCACGGTGTCGGCGATCCAGGCCATGAATCAGCAGATCGCCGCAGCGGCGGAGCAACAGAGCGTGGTGGCCGACGAGATCAACCGCAGCGTGCTCAATGTGCGCGAGGTTTCCGAGCAGACGTCGGCGGCGAGCGAGGAGACCGCAGCGTCGAGCATCGAGCTGGCGCGGCTGGGGACACACCTGCAGGGGTTGGTGGGGCAGTTCAAGGTTTGAGGTTGGGTGGTGGGCTTGCGGGCCTCTTCGCGGGCAGAGACCCGCTCCCACACGATCGCCGCAGATTCTTGTGGGAGCGGATCTCTGCCCGCGAAAAGGCCAGCAGCCAGTCAGCCAGGCAACAAACCTACAACTCCTGCCGTACTCCTGTGGGAGCGGGTCTCTGCCCGCGAAGAGGCCAACACAGCCAGTCAGCCAGGCAACAAACCCACAACTCCTGCCGTACTCCTGTGGGAGCGGGGCGGGCGGCGAGCCCTCTGCCCGCGAAGAGGCCAACACAGCCAGTCAGCCAGGCAACAGACCCACAACTCCTGTCGTACTCCTGTGGGAGCGGGGCGGGCGGCGAGCCCTCTGCCCGCGAAGAGGCCCTACAGTCACCCAAGCAGCAGAACTACAACACCTGCCGCAGGAACGCCTGTGCCCTGGGGTCCTTGGGTGCATCGAAGAACTCGGCCGGAGGCGCGTCTTCCAGCAAGCGGCCGTGGTCGAAGAACAGCACCCGGTCCGCCACTTCCCGAGCGAAACCCATCTCATGGGTAACGCACACCATGGTCATGCCTTCCTCGGCCAGGGTCTTCATCACTTCCAGCACTTCACCGACCATCTCCGGGTCGAGCGCCGAAGTCGGCTCGTCGAACAGCATCACCTTGGGGTCCATGCACAACGCACGGGCAATGGCCACGCGCTGCTGCTGGCCGCCGGACAGCCGTGACGGAAACGCATCGGCCTTCTCGCCGATGCCGACCTTGGCCAGCAACGCACGGGCCTTGGCCTCGCGCTCGGCCTTGCCGCGCTTGCGCACCACCTTCTGCGCCAGGCAGAGGTTTTCCAGCACGGTCATGTGCGGAAACAGGTTGAAGTGCTGGAACACCATGCCGACTTCGCGCCGATAGGCGTTGATGTTGGTCTTGGGGTCATCCAGGCGCAGGCCGTCGATGCTCACCGACCCCTGATCGAACGCCTCCAGGCCATTCAGACAGCGCAAGAACGTGGACTTGCCCGAACCCGAAGGGCCCAGAACCACCAGCACCTCGCCCTTGGCCACTTGGGTGCTGACCTGATCCACCGCACGCACCACCTGGCCGCGGGTATTGAACACCTTCAACAGGTCGCGTACTTCAATCACTTTGCGCAAGCCTCCGCTCGAGCCGGCTGGCGAAATACGACAGCGGCAGGTTGATGACCAGGTACAGGGCTGCCACGCAGAACCAGATCTCGAACGTCGAGAACGACGTGGTGATCGCCTCGCGCCCACTCTTGGTCAGCTCGGTGATGGCGATCACCGAAACCAGCGACGTGTCCTTGACCAGGCTGATGAACTGACCCGCCAGCGGTGGCAACACACGCTTGAACGCCTGCGGCAGAATCACGTAACGCATCGACTGGCCGGCATCCAGGCCCAGGGAACGGGCGGCCTCGCCCTGCCCCTTCGCGATGGACTGCACGCCCGAGCGCACGATCTCGGCGACGTAGGCGCCGGTGAACAACGCCAGTGCCGCAACACCGGCGAACTCGCGCGAGAGGTTGAGCACGGTACCGATGAAGAAGTAGAAGATGAAGATCTGCACCAGCAGCGGCGTGCCACGCACCAGTTCCACATACACGGTGGAAAGATGGCGCAGGGTGGGATTGCTCGACAGGCGGCACAGACCGGTGACCAGCCCCAGCAGCAGCCCGACCACGCCCGACACCAGCGACAGCCACAGGGTGGTCCACAAGCCCCAGGCGATCGGTCCGGCTGTCCAGTGCCGGGTTACGCCGATCTGGTCGCCTTCGGACACGTCATCGCCCTCCTGCAGCACGACACTGCTGGCGTCCACCTGCAACACCTGCTCGCCGCCGTCCTCGTCGCGCAGGGTCACTTGCGCCTGCCCGCCCTGCCGAGTGATCTGCTCGACGCTGCCGTAACCTTCGGCGCGCTGCGGCTGTTCGGCCTGGTAGACGAAGTATTGCGGCACACGATTCCAGTGCCACTCGTAGGAGATGCGCGAGGTCGCGGCGTACAAGCTGAAAGCCAGGCCGATGAGCACCAGCGCGGTCAGCCCGTGCCAGGGCCATTGGGCTTTGTGGTGTTTGATCACAGGGGGTTCAATCCGCTAGAAGACCGACGCGCGGGGCAAGCCCGCGCGTCAGGGAGAGTCTGGCCAGAGGCGCAGTCACTGCATTTCGTTGAGCCAGTTCTTGTTCACGAACCACTTCTTTTGGATACGATCGTAGCTGCCGTCTTCACGGGCCTGGCGCAGGAAGTTGTTGATGAAGTTGAGGCTGTCGTAGTCGCCCTTCTTCAAGCCGAACGCCAGCGGTTCGTAGGTGAAGGGCTCGTCGAGGTAGACCAGCTTGCCGTTGCCGACCTTGTCCACGGCGACCACGTTGTAGGGCGAATCGTAGATGAATGCGTCGGCCTTGCCGTTGACCACATCGAGTACCGCTTCGGGCTCGTTGTCGTAGCCATGGTATTGCGCCTTGGCGATCAGCTTGCGCGCCACGAACTCACCGGTGGTGCCGACTTTGGAGGTGATGCGGTAGTCCTCCGAGTTCAGGTCCTTGTAGGTCTTGACCTTATCGGCCAATTCCTTGCGAATCAGCAGGGTCTGGCCGACGACGATGAACGGATCGCTGAAGTTGATGCGCAGGTTGCGTTCCTGGGTCAGGGTCAGGCCGCTGCCGATCATGTCGAACTTGTCGGTCATCAGGGCGGGAATGATGCCGTCCAGGCTGGTCGATACCAGTTCCAGCTTGACGCCCATGGACTTGGCCATGGCCTTGAGCAGGTCGACTTCGAAACCGATGATTTCGCCGCGCTTGTTGGTCATCTCGAACGGCATGTAGGTGGGGTCCATGCCTACGCGCAATGTGCCGCGCTTGACCGCTTCATCGATAGCGCCCGCGTGCGCCGAACCCACGGCCGCCATGGCCATGACGCCGAGCAGCAGCATCGACAGATACTTGTTCATCACCAATTCCCCTAGCCAACTTCGGGCACGACCCGGCCTGGGCGCACCATTTCGGGGTGCGATCCTAACTCAAACGGGGGGCTGGACAAAGTTTGGTACTGAAATTAGTGCCGGATGGCACTGTTAGGGGGCATGGCGGGGATATCGAGGTGCAGCATTCGCGGGCAGAGGGCTCAGCCGCCCGCCCCGCTCCCACAGAAGTGCTTTTGCTACTTGTGGGAGCGGGCTCTGCCCGCGAATGAGGCCAACACGGTCAGGCGTTCTGCAGGCCTGTTGCCGGTACAGCACCGAGCGGTTGCTCAGGCTGAGCCGGGCGTTCCGCTTGCTTGGACTGGCGCCAGGCATCCAGCCAGGCCGTGTTCTGATCGGCCCAGACATGCTCGTGCAGACGCGAGATCGCCACCGGATCGCTGAGCAGCGACATGCGCGTGTTGTTATCGAGCTTCTGCGGACCACCTTGCAAAGCCTGATGGACCCACTGCGCACGCATGCTCTCGATCGGCGCGGCCTTGCCGTGCCGTGCCGTGCCCAAACCATAGGCCAGGGCGTTCTGGCGCGGATCGACGACCGCACGTACGAAACCGTCCTTGAGCGCGTTGTCGCGGTTTTCCTGGGTGTAGCGATCGGTGGAAACCAGTTCCTGTGGCGTGTCGTACTCTTCCGGGATCAGGAACAGCTTCTCCTCGCGAGCCTGCACACCCAGGTTGGTCCGGCTGGAAATCACCGATACCGGGATCGACAGCATCAGCGAACCCACGATCGGCGTCAGCCACCACAGGAAGCTGGGGTTCAACCAGATCACCAGGGCAGCCCAGGCCGCACCCAGCAGGGTTTGCGAGCCGTGACGCTTGATCGCTTCGCTCCATGGAGTGGAGTCGTCGTCGCGTTGCGGCGAGTTCCAGGTAGCCGCCCAGCCCAGGAACGCGGCCAGCACGAAACGGGTGTGGAACAGCATACGCACCGGCGCCAGCAGCATGGAGAACAGCATCTCCAGCAGCATCGACAGGGTGACCTTGAAACGACCGCCGTATTCCTTCGCACCCTTGGCCCAGATCAGGATGATGCTCAGCAGCTTGGGCAGGAACAGCAGCACGATGGTGGTGGAGAACAGCGCCACCGCCTTGTCGGGATGCCATTGCGGCCACAATGGGTACAGTTGTCGTGGCGCCAGGAAGTAGGTCGGCTCCATCAGCGTGTTCACCGCCAGCAGGGCCGTGGACAACACCAGGAAGAAGAACCACAACGGTGCCGACAGGTACGACATCACGCCGGTCAGGAACACCGCCCGGTGAACCGGGTGCATGCCCTTGACCAGGAACAGACGGAAGTTCATCAGGTTGCCGTGGCACCAGCGGCGATCGCGTTTGAGCTCGTCGAGCAGGTTGGGCGGTAACTCTTCGTAGCTGCCTGGCAGGTCGTAGGCAATCCACACGCCCCAGCCGGCACGGCGCATCAAGGCCGCCTCGACGAAGTCGTGGGAGAGGATCGCACCGGCGAACGCACCCTTGCCCGGCAGCGGCGCCAGGGCGCAGTGCTCGATGAAGGGCTTCATGCGAATGATCGCGTTGTGGCCCCAGTAGTGCGATTCGCCCAACTGCCAGAAGTGCAGACCGGCCGTGAACAGCGGACCGTACACGCGCGTGGCGAACTGCTGCATGCGTGCATACAGGGTGTCCATGCCCGACGCCTTCGGCGCAGTCTGGATGATGCCGGCGTCCGGCGTCGCTTCCATCAAGCGCACCAGGCTGGTCAGGCATTCGCCGCTCATCACGCTGTCCGCGTCGAGTACGACCATGTAGCGGTATTCGCTGCCCCAGCGACGGCAGAAGTCGTCGATGTTGCCGCTCTTGCGCTTGACCCGACGACGACGGCGACGATAGAAGATGTGGCCGAAACCACCGGCTTCGCGGCACACCTGCAACCACGCCTGCTGCTCGGCAACGGCGATGTCGGGGTCGTTGGTGTCGCTGAGCACGAAGAAATCGAAGCGATCCAGATCGCCGGTCGCCTTCACCGATTCGAACGTGGCACGCAGACCGGCGAAGACGCGAGTCACGTCTTCGTTGCAGATCGGCATCACCAGCGCGGTACGCGCACCGGCTTCGATCGGCTCATTGCCCGCGCTGGCACCGGAGATGCGGTACTTGTCGCGACCGGTGAGCAGTTCGAGGAAGCCCATCAACGCCGTCCAGAACCCCGCCGATACCCAGCAGAAAAGGATACCGAAGAGGATCAGGATACTGGTCTGCAGGAAGTACGGCAGGACCTGGGTGGCGGTCTGCATGATCGGCTGACGAACCACTTCGTCGAGGTCGACCATGCCCCAGCCCTGGTACGGCATGATGCCTTTCATGTACCAGCCGGCGACGATGGTCTGGCCGAGCATCAGCACCAGCAGGATGTAGCGACGCATCGAACCGACCCAGCGCCAGCGCGCTTTCGGCAACTCGCGCTTGTCGCTGGTCGGCTCGGGCTTGCTGGCCTTGCCGGTCAGCTTGCGCCATGCCCGAACCAGGACGTTGGTGCGCCAGGGCTCGGGAATGACCAGCGTACGGTGGATCGGTGGCGTGGCCTTGAGCTGCAGGCGACCGCTGGCGTCGAGGCCGAACATCTCGGCCTCTTCCAGTTCGGCAGCCGAGTCCAGCCGCAGGCGCTGTTCGACCGAGTTCTGTGCGCCGAGCACGGCATCGTGCGCCGGGCGTCCGGACAGGCGCTCGTGCAGTTCGGTGAAGGACGTGCAGTCGGCAAGTTCTGCGCGCTGTGCGTCCCCCAGGGGCAATTGAGCCAGGTATTCGCCAAGCGATTCTGGCCGAGCTGGAGAATTAGTCATCGGCGGGCAACTGGTAGCTCCAGGTTTCAGTCAGGACCTGTTCGGTCTTGACCGGTTCGGTAGGTGTGACAGGAGCGGTTTCGGCAGCGGCTTCCGGCGCGGTCGCTGCAGGGGCCTGGGCCACTTCGGCTGGCTTCTCGGCCTTGCCGTGCGCCTTATCATGCTTGTGCGCAGCCTTGTCTTCGACCGGTTCGGCAGCCTTGACGGGCTCCACCGGCAGATCCTTGACCAGCGCCGCACGCATTTCCACGGCCTTGTTCGGATCCTTGACCTTGACCCGCAGGGTCAGGCGCCAGCCTTTGGTTTCCGGGTTGTAGCGAACGTTGTTCTCGACCAGCTCGGCGTTGTCATCGACGCTGACCTGGCTGCGAACGGCGGCGTCCTCAGGCAGAGCGGCCAGCACCGGACCCTGATAGTCGATCAGGAAGGCGATGCTGCCATCGGCCTGACGAATCAGGTTGGATTGCTTCACGTCGCCGGTCGAGCGCAGGGTCTGGTCGACCCAGGCAATGTCGGGCGAGTGGAACTCGTCTTCGTCCATCGTCCAGTGCAGGCGGTAGTTATGCTCCAGCGCCACGCCCGGCTCCGGGATCTTCTCCGGGTTCCAGAACGCCACGATGTTGTCGTTGGTTTCGTCCGCGGTAGGAATTTCCACCAGGTCGACGGTGCCCTTGCCCCAATCACCCTTCGGCTCGATCCAGGCGCTTGGGCGCTTGTCGTAGCGGTCGTCGAGGTCTTCGTAGCGGGAGAACTCGCGGCCACGCTGCAGCAGACCGAAGCCCTTGGGGTTCTCGACGGTGAAGCTGCTCACGGCCAGGTGCTTGGGATTGTTCAGCGGGCGCCACAGCCACTCACCGTTGCCGGCATGGATGGACAGGCCGGTGGAGTCATGCAGCTCGTGGCGATAATTCTGCACACGGGACGGCTGGTTGGAGCCGAACAGGAACATGCTGGTCAGCGGCGCGATACCCAGGCGGCTGACACGGTCACGCAGGAACACCCGCGACTCGACGTCGACGGTGGTGTCCTTGCCAGGACGCAGGGTCAACTTGTAGGCGCCGGTGGAGCGCGGCGAATCGAGCAGGGCAAAGATTACCAGCTGCTTGTCGCCTTCGTTTGGCCGTTCTACCCAGAATTCGCGGAAGCGCGGGAACTCTTCACCCGACGGCAGTGCCGTATCCAGGGCCAGGCCGCGGGCCGAGAGGCCATAGACCTGACCCTTGCCGATGACGCGGAAGTAGCTCGCGCCCAGCATGGTCATGATCTCGTCCTGCTTGTCCGCCTTGTTGATCGGGAACAGTACGCGGAAACCGGCGTAGCCCAACTGCTCGGTGGACTTGGGATCGAACTGCAGGTCGCCGAAATCGAAACGCGCAGGGTCGTACTTGATTTCATTGACGGCAGTGGCGGTGACTTCGTTGATCTTCACCGGCGTGTCGAAATGCATGCCCTGGTGATAGAAAGACAGCTTGAACGGGGTCTTCGCATCAGCCCATTCTGCGTTCTCGTTGCGGAAACGGATCTTCTGGTAGTCCGCGAACTTCATGTCGCGAAATTCTTTGGGCAAGTTGCTGCGCGGGGTTTCGAATTTCTGACCGGCGAGCTCCTTGGCGCGTCCGACAACATCGTCCAGGCTGAAGGCCCAGAGTTGGCCGGCGCTGAACAGGCAGAACAGTGCAGACCCGGCCAGCATCGCTTTGCGCAACCGAGTGCGGGGTGTTCTTGAAGCATTTAAAGGACTAACAATCACGAGCAACCCTCGCCGAAAACATATCGAAAAACCAACGGCCAGCAATCTTGCGCCGGGTTGGCGAGCACTGTTCCGACTCCAAAAGGGCTTAATGATTCCCCAAGCGGAGCCAGACACGCTTCAAACTGGAAATACCGGGTAGCAAAACGTGGCCCCCTGGCGCGCGATTATCTAGTACGTCGCGCCACAACGCATCAGGGTAGCCAAAGTATTTATGCTACGAAGAGCGGTCGACGACCGCAAATTCGCCATCAATAGGCCACTAACTTTGTAACAGGAAGGTTACAGGCCCATCATTGGTCAAGCTTACCTGCATATCGGCACCGAATTGCCCTACCTGAACCTGCCCATGCGCTTTTTTTGCAGCCTCGACCAGGTGGTCGAAAAGCGCCTGCGCCAAGGCCGGTGGCGCTGCGGTGGAGAAGCCTGCGCGCAGGCCGCTGCGGGTGTCCGCCGCCAGGGTGAATTGCGACACCAGCAGCAACCCGCCGCCGACGTCCTTGAGCGACAGATTCATCCTGCCCTGCTCATCGCTGAACACTCGATAGTTGAGCAGCTTATGCAGCAGCTTGTCGGCACTGGCGGCGGTGTCGTCCGGTTCGACGGCCACCAGTACCAGCAAACCCTGATCGATGGCGCCTATGGTCTGCCCGGCGACCTCGACACGGGCCTGGCTGACCCGTTGCAGCAGCCCCTTCATGCCTCTTCCAGAGGCAAATCCAGCAAACGGCGCGCCATCTGTTCGGCGGCACGCACCAGCGCATCGGTGATGCCCGGCTCGGAGGCGGCGTGGCCGGCGTCGCGAATCACCTGCAGTTCGCTGTTGGGCCAGGCTTGATGCAGCGCCCAGGCGTTGTCCAGCGGACAGATCACGTCATAGCGGCCATGCACGATCACCGCCGGCAAATGGGCGATACGCGGCATGTCGCGGATCAATTGATCCGGCTCCAGGAAAGCGTTGTTGACGAAGTAGTGGGTCTCGATGCGGGCAATCGACAGTGCACGTTGCGGCTCGGAGAAGCGGTCGACCACCAACGGGTTGGGTCGCAGGGTCGCGGTACGGCCTTCCCAGGTGGACCACGCCTTGGCAGCGTGCATCTGGGCGATCTGGTCATTGCCGGTGAGGCGCTTGTGGAAGGCCTGCAACAGGTTGCCGCGCTCTTCCGGTGGAATCGGCGCGACGTAGTCCTGCCAGTAGTCGGGGAACAGGCGGCTGGCGCCGCACTGGTAGAACCATTCGATTTCCTGCGGGCGGCACAGGAAGATTCCGCGCAGGATCAGGCCATGCACGCGCTCGGGATGCGTCTGGGCATAGGCCAGCGCCAAGGTCGAGCCCCAGGAGCCGCCGAACAGAACCCACTTGTCGATGCCCAGGTGTTCGCGAATGCGCTCCATGTCTGCCACCAGCCGCCAGGTGGTGTTGTTCTCAATGCTGGCATGGGGGGTGGAACGGCCGCAGCCGCGCTGGTCGAAGGTGACGATGCGATAGACGTTGGGATCGAAGTAGCAACGGCTCTGCGCGTCGCAGCCCGAACCCGGGCCGCCGTGGATGAAGAGCACCGGCAAGCCCTGCGGCGAACCGCTCTCGTCGACATACAGCACGTGCGGCTCTTCCACGGCCAGATCATGCCTGGCGTAGGGTTTGATCTGCGGGTACAAGGTTTGCATCGTGCGCTCCGTTGGAAGTTGGGTCTCTGCCGTCGGCCATCATAAACCCGAATGACCACTCGGCGCATTCTCCCTATCCATTGCAGGGTTTCACAAGCGCTCCCCCACCAGATAGGCGCCACCGGGCACGCCTTGGTGAAGGGCGGCGCGGATGTCCCGGTACAGGTCATCGGCCTGTTGCGCGGTCAAGGACTGGGCATGGTCGCGCAGCACCACCTGCAGCACCAGGTTGTGCTGGCCACGCACGATACCCAGACGCTTGATGGTCAGGGAAGGCAATTCCTCGAACGACCAGCAGCCCCGTATGTGCAGTTCTTCGATCCAGCCGGCGCGATAGCCGGCCACCTGCAGGACATGCTCTGTGATGTCCTCGATGCCCAATCCCGGTTCCACCGCCAGCGACAGGTCACGGCTGATGGCCGGCTGGCGATACAGCGGTTGCCAGGCCTTGAGGTCGCCCATCTGCGCCTGGACCTGGGGATGGCCGTCACGCAGCAGACGAATGTCCGGAACACCCTTGCGCAGCATCGCCAGGCGATCCAGCCCCAGGCGCAGCACCAGACCGCCATGGGCCTGGGGATCGACGTCCAGGCGTTGCAGGAACGCCGGGCAGATGCAACCGCAAGCCAGAATATCCACCGGCGCCTGGCGGGTGACCAGGCTGACATTGAGGCCATCGCGGGTAAAACCGCAGACGCCCGAGCTGTGCGCCCACATGCGTCCCGGCACGGCGATGTCCAGCACGTCGCCTACCAGCCGCAGCAGCTCCTGACGATTGCCCAGCGCGGCGTCGCCCACTACCCAGATGTCCATCTGGTGCGGTTCGGCGCAGTGCCAGCGATCGCGGATGTCGCGACGGAAGGTGATGCCGGGCGCGGCGAGCATGATGGTTTCGCCCGGCGCGCGACGCCCCGCCGCCGCCTGCAGGCCGGTGATGACCGCGCTGCTGGTCTGGGTGCGCAGCAGCAATTCATCATCGACCCAACAGCTGTGAGTGCTGACTTCATCCATCACTTGGGGATCGTCACCGCACAGCTGAAAGTTTTCCACTGCGGAGATGATCCGCGGCCCCTTGTGCACTTCGGCCAGGGGCCAGCCTTGGCGCACCAGACCCGCGAGCAGATCCCTGACCAGCAGGCGTACCGCGTGGGGCGGTTCGCAGGCATCGGTCAAGTCGGCAATGCGCAACGCCTTGTGGATGGCTTCATGGCTGAGGTAGTGCTTGGTGACGGGCATGCAGGCATTCCTTGTTCCTGAACGGATGCCTGCACGCTAGGCAGGGTATTGCGGGACAACAATCGGAAGTTTCTGAAAGAGGCACTTTTCAGAAACTTCCGACAGAAATGTCTGACAGCAATGTCGGCAGACGCTTTCCAGACCCCACCACCGGTTGCCTCAAACCGCAACGCTGCGACGCTGCACGAACCGGTCGACGTAATCGTCAGCCGGGTTGTGCAGAATTTCCCTGGCAGTCCCGGCCTGGATCAAGCGCCCATCCTTGAGGATGGCGATCCGGTTGCCCAGGCGAATCGCCTCGTCCAGGTCGTGGGTGATGAACACGATGGTCTTGTGCAGGCGGGTCTGCAATTCCAGCAACTGATCCTGCATTTCTGCACGGATCAACGGGTCCAGAGCACTGAACGCTTCGTCCATGAGGATAATGTCGGTGTCCGCCGCCAGTGCCCGCGCCAGGCCCACGCGCTGGCGCATGCCGCCGGACAGCTGCTGGGGATAGGCACGCTCGTAGCCGTTGAGGCCGACCGCCTCGACCCACTGCTGCGCCCGCTCCTGGCACAGCGCCTTGCTCTCACCGCGAACCTTGAGCCCATAGGCGACGTTGTCGAGCACGCTCTTGTGCGGCAACAGGCCGAAGCTCTGGAACACCATGCTGATCTTGCGGCGGCGAAATTCGCGCAGCGCTGGCATGCCATAGCGCAGGATATCTTCGCCATCCACCAGAATCTGGCCACTGGAAGGGTCTACCAGTCGGTTGAAATGCCGCACCAATGTCGACTTGCCCGAACCGGACAGCCCCATGATCACGAACACCTCCCCCGCTGCGATCGACAACGACAGGTCATCGACGCCAACCACGCAACCGGTTGCGGCCAGCACCTGTTCCTTGCTTTGGCCTTGCTGGCTCAGCGCCAGCGCCTCTTTCTCGCGCTTGCCGAATACTTTGTAGACGTTGCGCACTTCGATCTTGGGTGGGTTCATCGGCCTACCTCGTGACGGGGACGACCATAGGCCTGAGTGATGCGGTCGATTACGACCGCCAGAATGACGATCGCCAGCCCCGCCTCCAAGCCCTTGCCCACGTTCAGCGTCTGAATGCCGACCAGCACGTCTTCGCCCAGGCCGCGCGCGCCGATCATCGAGGCAATCACCACCATGGACAGCGCCATCATCGTGGTCTGGTTGATACCAGCCATGATGCTGGGCAAGGCCAGCGGCAGTTGCACGCCGAACAGCTGTTGCCAGCGGTTGGCGCCGAAGGCGTTGATCGCTTCCATGACCTCTCGATCCACCTGGCGAATACCCAGGTCGGTCAGGCGAATCAGCGGCGGTGCCGCGTAGATGACGGTGGCGAAGATGGCAGGCACCTTGCCCAGGCCGAACAGCATCAGCACCGGGATCAGGTACACGAAGCTGGGCATGGTCTGCATGATGTCGAGCAGCGGCATCAACACCGCACGCAGCCGGTCGCTACGCGCAGCAAGAATGCCCAGGGGAATGGCGATCACTACGGAAATCACCGTGGCCACGAGCATCAAGGCCAGGGTCTGCATGAGCTTGTCCCACAAGCCCACGGCTCCCACCAGAAACAGCAGGCCAACGATGACCACGGTGGTCAGCCATTTGCGCGAGGCATGCCAGGCGATGCCGCCGACGATGGCCAGCATCAGCCACCAAGGCGTCATGCGCAGCAGGCTTTCCAGGTTGACGATGGCCCACAGCAGTGTGTCGGAGATCTGCCGGAACACATCGCCGTAGCGGGTGACCAGCGCATCGACGCCGTCGTTGACCCAGTCGGCGATGGAGAAGGTGAAACTCTCAGGAAACATGGAGCGCTCTCGGTGCAAGGGGCTTCAATACAAGGGGCACGTTACAGCGCCGCTTCGATCTTGCTGGCTGCCGCTTCACTGACCCACGGTTTCCAGACTTCCGGGTGCTCCTTGAGAAACAAGCGCGCCAGCTTGGGCGACTCGATACGCTCGCGGCTCATGCGCGCCAGGTTCTGGTTGAGCAGGTCGATGGGCAGGTTGACCTTCTCGAACACGGGAAGCAATTCCGGCGCGCCTTCGTGGAAGGCTTTGGACAGGCCGACCTTGATGCTGATGGTCTTGTCCACACCGGGCTTTTCTGCCAGCTTGACCACATCGACCTGACCCAGCAGCGGAGTCGGCGACCAGTAGTAGAACAGGATCGGTTCGCCACGCTTGTAGCTAGACAGCACAGCCGCATCCAGGGCTGGCCCGGTGCCGGGGCGGAAATTGGTGTAGCTGTCCTGCAAGCCATAGCTCTTGAGCATTTCGCTGTTTTCCAGCTCGCAGGTCCAACCGGCCGGGCAGTTGTAGAAACGGCCCTTGCTCGGCTCTTCCTGGTCCTTGAACACCTTGGCGTATTTGCCCAGGTCGGCGATGGCTGCAAGGTCGGGGGCCTTGGCGTCGAGGCCGCGCTTGGCGTCGCCTTCGATCACGTAGCGCGGCACGTACCAGCCTTCCACGGCGCCGGTGATCGGTGCGCCGACCCCGACCACCTTGCCCGCCTGCTCGGCCTTGTTCCAGACTTCGCTGCGGCCGACCCACTCCTCGGCAAACACCTGGATGTCGTTACTGCCCAGAGCACTTTCCATGGTGATGGAGTTGCCGGGCAAGCTGTCGGTCTTGCAGTCGTAGCCATGCTCGAGGACGAATTGCAGCAGGTCGGTGAGCAGCATGCCGCTCTCCCAGTTCAGGCCGGCGAATTTCACCGTCTTGCCCGATTCGCACCAGCCAGCGGCTTGGCTGCTGGTGGCACCGGCCAGCAAGCCCAGGGACAGGGTCGTTGCCAGGAGGGTCTTGTTCAGTTTCATCGGGTCCTGCTCCACATAGGCCATGGTCACGGCGATCTATGGGTGTGACCGCACGATGAGCCATTGTTCTGCGCGACGAACGGCAGATTGGCATATTTGTGCCGTGGGGAGGCCTATTTGGTGAAGCGGCCTTCCAGGCGATGGCGTGATCCGGGGTGGATCAGGCGCGCGGCGGTGACGGGTGTCTTGCCCGACCAGGTACGCCGCAGGATCAGCAGGCACGGTTCGCCACGCTCGATCTGCAGCAGCTCGCACTCGCTGGGGTTGGCCAGCATGGCTTCGACCACGTGCTCGCCGGCAGTCAAAGGTGCCACACGGGTCAGGTAGGCATAGGGGGTTTCTTCGACGAAATCCTGCTGCAGGTACTGCGGGGCGATCTGTGCGTTGACGTAACGATCCTCGATCTGCACCGGGATGTCGTTTTCGTAGTGCACGATGATCGAATGAAACACCCGCTGGCCTTCGCGCATGTTCAAGGTCAATGCGCGTTCGGCACCGGCCGCCTCTTCTTCCAGCAGCACCAGGCGGCTGCTGTGACGATGGCCGCGGGCGGCGATCTCGTCGGCGACGTTGTGCACCTCGAACAGCGCCGACTGGCTTTTCGGCTCGGCCACGAACGTGCCCACGCCCTGCATGCGCACCAGCAGGCCTTCGGCCGTCAGCTCGCGCAGGGCACGGTTGATGGTCATTCGGCTGAAGCCCAACTGATTGACCAGCTCGCTTTCCGAGGGCACCCGGTAGTGCGGTGGCCAGGTGCCGTTGAGGATCTGCACCGCGATCATCTGTTTGACGCGGGCATACAAGGGCGCCGGACTTTCGCCCATCTGGGCAGCCAGCGCAGGGACAACAGGCGGAGTCGGCACGGGAATTCCTTGATTGATTCGTAGGGCACAGCGAGCGACATTGTAACGCGACTCGCGCCTGGGCTGTAACGCCACTCGTGCCGGGCGCAAGTCGCGACAGGCCTTATTTGCCGATGTCGGCATCCGCCGCGCGCCAGATCAGGCGACTGGTGTCATAGCCCTGCTGACGTGCCTTCGCCAACATCCGCTCGCGCACTGCGGTGGACACCTGGGGAGTACGTGACAGCAGCCACAGGTACTTGCGGCTCGGACTGCCGACCAGCGCATGCTGGTAGCTGTCGTCCACGTCCAAGACCCAGTAGTCGCCTTTGGCCAGGCTTGGCGCCATCCGGGAGAACCAGTTGTCGAACACTACCCACAGCTTGTCGGTCTTGCCCGGGACCTGTGGCGACGCCGTGCCCTTGGCTTCGCTCCATTCACCACTTTCGGTACGGCAACGGTTGAGCACGCCGATATTGCCATCGGTTTGGAGGGTGTAGTGGGCTTCGGACTGGGCGCAGTTGCGTTGGAAGAACATGGGCAATCTGGCCACTTCGTACCAGGTGCCTTGATAGCGTTGCAGGTCTACGCTGTCGACGGTGCGTGGTGCCATGCTGGCGTCGGGGGCGTTGCTGCAGCCGGCGATCATCAGCGACAGGCACAGAGGTAGCAAGGCGAACTTGCGCAACGACATGGGGGCTCTCCTTGAACGACAGACACAGGGTGTGTGCTGCTTAGAAGAGCGCAAGCGGCGCGGGTTCCAATTGCAACCCTCATGGCTTGTGGGTTGGGGGTTGTGGCCTGTGGGAGCGGGCTCTGCCCGCGAAGGCTTCACCGCGGTACCCCTGATAGACCGCAGTGCTCCTTTCGCGGGCAGAGCCCGCTCCCACAGATGACTGCTCTCACATATAGCTGCTCCCACAGATGGCGGGCTCTACAGATGGCCGGCTGCACCGATAGCCGGTCCCATAGACAGTCAGAAGCCGACCGTGGCGGAAACCAGATAGGTTCTCGGGGTAGCAAGAGTCAAACCAGGCTCGCTGTCGTCGGAGGCGCCGGCCGAGGCCCAGTAGCGTTTGTCCAGCACGTTCTCGACATTGGCGCGCAGGGTGACTGCCTTGCCCTGCACCTTGAATGCATACCGGGCACCCACATCGAAGCGCTCCCAACTGTCGATTTCCTTGCTGTTGGCCTGATCCAGGTATTGCGAGCTGGAATAGATACCGCGCCCGGTGAGGGTGAACCCGGGCAATGCCGGAACGTCCCACTCCGCACCCAAATTGACATTGAGCTCGGGCGTGGCCGGTGCGCGGTTGCCATCGAAGGCCCCTGCGCTGGTGCCCGTCAACTCGCTGTCGATGTACATCACCCCGCCCAGCAGGCGCACGCCCGTCAGCGGTTCGCCGAACACACTTAATTCCACGCCATTGTTCTCGCGCTTGCCATTGGGGCCGAAGGTGCGGGTGAGCGCGTTGGTCTCGTAGGCCGGCTGCTTTATGCGAAACGCCGCGGCGGTGATGGCCAGGCTGCCGAGATCGTACTTCGCACCTACCTCGACCTGCCGGCTGATGAAAGGCGGGAAGATCTCGTCTTCGTTGATCGAGGTGGAAGGCGCGATCTTGCCTTGGCTCAGACCCTCCAGGTAATTGGCATACAACGACAGCTCGTCAGTGAGCTTGTAGAGCACGCCCGCAGACGGTGAAAACTTTTCCTCATCGTAAGCCGTATCGCCTTTCACCCCATCGTTCCAGTCATCCACCTTGACCCGCTGCCAGCGCCCACCGAGGGTCACCAGCAGCCGATCGTCGAAGAAGCCAAGAGTGTCGGACAGGGCCACGCCGTCGAACCGGTTCTCGGTATAGACCTTGGGGTCCTGACGGGTGGGGTTGGACGGCGTCGCCGTGGCAACGGGCGCGTAGAGATTGCTGCGCCCCCTGGCGTAGCGCGCGCCGCCATTGGTGAAGTCCATGTAGAAATGACTGACAGCCAGGTTCAGCTCGTGGCTGATCGGGCCGGTCTGCAGCCACTTGCGCGCGCCCAGCGTGGCCGTGCGTACGCTTTCATCACGGGTGAAGTCGCGGGGCAGCACGTCGAAATCGCCGGCATCATTGATGACCGACACATTGTGCCGAAGGAAATCATGATTACTCTCCCGGGCACCGACGCTGCCGTACAGCATCAACGAATCGCTCAGATCATACTCACCATTGAACGCCCCGAAGGTATCCTGGGTACGCGCCTTGCTCCAGCCCTGCGCATAGTTGTCGCGCACATGGTTGGCACCGGGCACGCGGGCATTGGCGCCGACCTGAACACGCTCCTGAGGCGCATCGGTATCACGCTCGGTATGCCCCACATCGGCAGACAGCCGCAGGCGTTCGCCGCGGAAATCCAGGCCGATCACGGCCATTTCGCGGTCCACGCTCTGTTTGTCCCAGGTAGTGTCGCCCGCCTGTTTCACCGCGTTCAAGCGCAGGCCAAACTGGTTGTCCTGGCCAAAACGTCGGCCAATGTCCACGGCGCCACCGGCCTGGCTGTCGGAGGCGTAGCTGGCGGTGAACTCGTTGATCGGCGTGTCGGTGGCGCGCTTGGGCACCACGTTGATACCGCCGCCGACGCTGCCCCGAGGGGAGATGCCGTTGATCAACTGGCTGGGCCCACGGAGGATATCCACCCGCTCGGCCATCTCCATGTCGATGGAGTACGTGGGCAGTATTCCGTATAGCCCGTTGTACGACACATCGCTGTTGAACAGGCTGAAGCCGCGGATGGTGAACTGCTCGAAACGCCCGCCGGCCGGGTTGGTGGTACGCACTGCCGGGTCGCTGGCCACCAGATCGCCCAGGGTGCGGGCCTGCTGATTTCGCGCGGTCTCGCTGGTGTAGCTGGTCATGCTGAAGGGCGTGTCCATGAAGTCACGTGCGCCGAGCAAACCTTGGGCGCCACTGCGCGCGACCTGCCCACCGGCATAGGGCTGCTCCGTCACGCTGCCTTGTGCGGCACCGGTCACGGTGGTGGGCGTGATCTCCAGCACGTCGGCACCCAAGGGCGCAGCCACGAGCGTATAGGCATCCTCTCCCACCGCTTGCAGGCGCAGACCGCTGCCGGCCAGCAGTTGAGCGAAGCCGCCCTCCACGCTGTACTCGCCGACCAGACCGGCGCTCTGCCGACCGTTGACCAAGGCAGGCGCCACCGACAGGCTGACGCCCGCCTGGCTGGCAAAGCGGGTCAGCGAGGCGGCGAGTTCGCCTCGGGGTATGTTGTAGACACGCGCCATGTCGTCGGCAAAGGCCATCTGCATGGGCATCGGTGCAAGGCCGATCAGCAGGCTGAGGGGCAAGGCGCGCGCGTAGTGCGCCGAGGATGTGCAGCCGTAACGGAGAAACGAACGAGGGGGCCGTGGGGGCATGGCTGAAGGCTCTTTGAGTGTGCTTACCTCTCCATGACAAGCGAGCGCGAAAAAGGGGACACGCGCTAGGCAGGTTTTTCCTGTGGCATCAGCGTGGCCCAATAGCGCGTGCGCCATTGCACCCGCAGCGGCAGGCTGACAGCCAGCAGGTTCAGCACCTGATCCGGATCTTCCAGGCGAAAACTGCCCGTGACGCGCAGTGCTTCCAGCTCCGGCTGCCAGCGCAGGATGCCCGGACGATAGCGGTCCAGATCGCGCAGAAAATCCCCAAGAGGCTGGTTCAACGCAACGATCACGCCCTCGCGCCAGCCCGGCTGGCGAGGGTCGAACCGCTCGATCGGACCTGGACCGGTGCCGGATAACTGAACGTGCTGGCCCGCGCGCAAGGTGAGCGGCGCAAAACCGGTAGGCCGCACATCGGCCTGCCCGGTGAATACCGACAGCCGACAGAGGCCTTCGTCCTGGCGCACATTGATTTCACCTTGGTCCAGCCTCACGCTGCCAAGCGGCGTACGGATGTCGAACGGCATGGCATTGGCCAGGCGCAACCGAATCTCCCCGCGCAGCAGCGTGAGCCGCCGTTGGCCAGGGTCGATGTCGACCGCAGTGGCGGTATTGATGTGCAACACGCTGCCATCGGCCAAGGTCAACTGGCGTCGCTCGCCGGTGGCGGTGGCCACGTCGGCGCGCCAGGCATCGATGGGCAGCTCACGCATAACCCACCAGGCGGCTGGCGCGGCTACGGCCAGCCCCAACAACCCCTTGAGCAGGTCGCGGCGGCCGTGGCCGGGACGATCGAGGCTGGCCATTGCCAGCGCCGGCGGCAGAACCTGGAAGCGGCCCTTGAGCGCCGCTACCCGGCGCCAGGCGGACTCATTCGCCTCGCTGGCTTGGCGCCAGCGTTGCAGGCGGGCGAGGTCCTGTTCCGTGACGGCGCCAGACTCCATGCACACCCACCAGCGGGCCGCCGAGCGGGCGGCTTGGCGTGCTTCGTCACTCGGCTCGGCATTCAGCACAGTTCGGCCAGCAGGCAATGTTCGTAGGCTTGGGCCATGTAGCGCTTGACGCTGCGCTCGGTAACCTTCAAGCGCTCGGCGATTTCTCGGTAGCCCAACCCTTCGAGCTGGCTGAGCAGAAAGGCCCGGCGAACCTTGGCCGGTAAGCCATCGAGCAGTTGATCCAGAGCGTGCAGGGTTTCCAGCACCTGCCAGCGCTGTTCCGGCGCAGGTGCGACATCGGCGGGCAAGGTGGCGAGCGCGTCGAGATAGGCCTGTTCCAGACTGCGCCGACGGTAGAAATTGATCAGCAGCCGTTTGCCGACTGTCTTGAGGTAAGCACGCGGCTCCTGCAACTCGGTCACCGACTGGGAACTGGCCAGCACCCGGATGAACGTATCCTGGCTCAGGTCCGCTGCATCCCACGCACTGCCCAGGCGCCGGCTGAGCCATTGCTCCAGCCAGCTGCGATTGTCGCGATAGAGCGTCTCGAACGCCCGAGCGTCCACCCTCGCCGGCTCGACCATCATCGGCACCCTGTCAGATGTAAATGAGATCGATTGTATTTTAAAAAGGGTTTGCAGCGGAACCGTTAGTTACGCCCTCGATGCTGCATTCGGCCGCAATGCGTTCAGCCAGACAAACCGCGTGCACCGCCGACGCGGCTTGCGCCGCTGCTACAGAGACCGCATTCCGTGCACCAGCGGCGCAAGCCACGTCCGGCAACAACGCATTTGCATGCACCAACGGCCAACCCGCGTCCAGCATCAACGCATCCCCTGTAGCAGCGGCGCGAGCCGCGTCCGGGATCGACGCGGTATTGCAGACCGATCAACCCGAGGCAGGCGGTGACTGAACCCGCCGATAGGTCGTGTGCCAACACAGCAGCAGACCCGCCCCCGCCATCAACGCGCCAACGATGCCGATGTTGGCCACGCCCACCTGGGTGATCACCACACTGCCCAGCAACGCCCCACCGCCGATACCGACGTTGTAGATCCCCGAATGCAGCGCCATGGCCACGTCCGTGGCATCCGGGGCCAGCTCCAGGACCTTGGACTGCATCGCCAGGCTGAAGCACATGATCGAAATGCCCCAGACCACACTCACCCCACCCAGATAGGTGGCGTAGCGCGCCAACGGCAGCAACAGCATCAGGCAGAGGGCCAGCAACGCGATCGACGCCACCATGAAACCACGCGGATAGCGACCGCTGTAGCGGCTGAACACCAGCGAGCCGATCACCCCGGCACCGCCGAACAGCAACAGCAGCGTCGTGGTCATTTCCCCGCTCATGCGCGCCGCAGCCTGCACGAAGGGTTCGATGTAGCTGTAAGCGGTGTACTGAGCGGTAATCACCAGCGCAGTCGTCACATACAACGCCACCAGCACCGGCCGCTTGAGCAGCATGGGCAGGCTGCGCAGCGAACCTGAATTCTGGCTGGGCAGCGCCGGCAGGCTTTTCGCCAGCCACAGCGCCACTAGCGTGGCCACCACGCCGATTCCCACGAATGTGGTGCGCCAGCCCAGCGCTTCACCGACCACCCGCCCCAATGGCACGCCCAGCACCATGGCCAGGCACGTGCCGGTGGCCAGCAGGCCCAGCGCCTGAGTGTGCTTGCCCGGTGGCGCCAGCCGCACCGCCAGCGATGCCGTGATCGACCAGAACAAGGCGTGGGCGAACGCGATGCCGATACGGCTGGCCAGCAGCACGCCATAGCTCCAGGCGACGCTGGACACCGCATGGCTGGCCACGAACAGGATGAACACGCCGATCAGCAATCGACGCCGCTCGATGTTGCGCGTGAGCAGCATGATCGGCAGCGACATCAGCGACACCACCCAGGCATACACCGTCAACATCAGCCCCACCTGCGCCGTCGGCATCGCAAAGCTCAGACCGATCGAGGTCAACAACCCGACCGGCGCGAACTCCGTGGTATTGAAGATGAAAGCCGCCAGCGCCAACGCAATCACGCTGGACCAGCTGCCTGTGGGTGTATCTACGGATCCTGTACTCATCACGCCCGCCCCCTGTTATCACGCACACCCAACCGACTCAACCAGACCGATAACAAGATCACCCCACCGCCGAGGAACAGTCGCCCCAAGGGCTCGTCCTGATTCCAGATCAGCAGGTTGAGCAGCAGGCCGACCGGCACGTGGAGATTGTTCATCACCGCCAGTGTGGCGCCCGGCACGCGGCTGGCGCCCTTGTTCCACCAATACATGCCAAGCGCCGTTGACACCAGCCCCAGGAACGCCAGCACGCTCCACTGTACCGGCGTCTGCGGCAGATTGTGGGGGTTGCCGAACAGCAGGAAGGCCGGCAGCACCACCAGCAAGGCACCGACGTAGAAGTAGCCGAAGCGTCGGTACTGTGGCTGGTCGCTGGGGTGGCGTGCCAGCAGATGCTTGTACAGCACCTGTCCGGCCGCATAGGTGAAGTTGGCCAGCTGCAGCAACAGGAAACCGATGAAGAAGTCCGGGCTGACGCGGTCGAAACGAATCACTGCGGCCCCCGCCACCGCGACCAGCGCCGCCACCAGCGCCCAACGGTTGAAACGACGGTTCAACGCGTCCTCGATCAGCGTCACGTGCACTGGCGTCAGGATGGTGAAGAGCAGCACCTCCGGCACGCTCAAGACCCGAAAGCTCAGGTACAGACAGACGTAGGTGATGCCGAACTGCAGCGCGCCGATCAGCAGCATGGCGCGCAGGAAGCGCGGTTCGACCTGACGCCAGCGCGTCAGCGGCAGGAATACCAGCCCGGCGAGCAGCACCCGGGCGAGCACAGCAAAGTAGCTGTCGACGTGGCCAGCGAGGTATTCGCCGATCAAGCTGAAAGAGAAAGCCTGGATGAGGGTGACGATCAGAAGGTATTGCATGGTGCGTCCCGAATTGGCGAGGCGCGGACCTTAGCGCATGTGGGCCGGGTCAGGCCAGTGAAGCGCACCGCGGATCGCTACCGTGATTCATCAAATGAGTTGTCTTGTCCGATCATTGCTCTACCCTGTGTCGCATCTGTGCCGGTGGCTACACGCTCGGCTGGCATTGCACCTCGATTCGCAACCTGAGAATGCTGCGCTTGAAGCTGGCCACCGCGTCGGCCGACGCCCCTGCGGCGACGCTGACCCGCCGGGTCCGCACCGGCTCGGGGCCATTGCGAAAGCGCACACTGCACTGCGCCGCGCGGGCTCCGTAGTTCTGCAGGGTCACGGCGGCCATGTCGGGGGCGGTGTCGTGGGCCGTGACCAGAATGTCGGTGTCGTCGAGCTGCTTCTGCACGTCGATGGGGTAGGCGAAACACACGCCTGGCAGCAGGGCCAGCACTACAACGCAGCATTTGATCATCGAGCAGTCTCCGTGGCGGGCTGCCAGCTTAGGACACCAGGAGTCGAAGATGAAAGCGCCCCGCGTCACCCTTGAGCAATGGCGAACCCTGCAGGCCGTGGTCGACCACGGCGGCTTCGCCCA
>NZ_DJUS01000169.1:11820-13992 GCF_002438365.1 Pseudomonas sp. UBA6276 | reverse complement strand
CCTTCGACACCTTCTTCCAGCTCATCTTCCTCGACTTCCGATGGCTCCTGAACCCGCTCCAGGCCCACCAGCTTCTCGTCGGTGATCAGCTTGATCAGGGTCACACCCTGGGTGTTTCGGCCAAGGCTCGACACTTCACCGACGCGGGTACGCACCAGCGTGCCCTGGTCGGAAATGAGCATGATCTCTTCGCCTTCCTGGGACTGGATAGCACCGATCAGCTTGCCGTTGCGTTCCTTGGTGACCATGGCGATCACGCCCTGGCCGCCGCGACCGCGACGAGGGAACTTGCTCAGCGGCGTGCGCTTGCCGAAGCCGCGCTCCGAAGCGGTGAGGATCTGTGCACCGGATTCGGGGATCAGCATGGAGATCAGTTGCTGACCCTTGCCCAGACGCATGCCACGAATACCGCGAGCGCCACGGCCCATCTGGCGCACGACGCCTTCGGCGAAGCGGATCACCTTGCCGGCATCGGAGAACAGCATGACTTCCTTGGCGCCGTCGGTGATGGCAGCGGCGATCAGGGTGTCGCCTTCCTTGAGCTTGAGCGCGATGAGGCCGCTGGAGCGCGGACGGGCGAACTGGGCCAACGGGGTCTTCTTGACGGTACCGAATGCGGTCGCCATGAAGATGTAGGCACCGGTCGGCTCGGCCACCAGCTCGGGGGTGTCACCGTCTTCGCCTTCGGCGGCCTCGACGACTTCCTCCGGCTCGACGATCTCGCCTTCGAGCACGGTGTCGTCGGCGTCGTCCAGCTCTTCGTCGGCACCGGCGGTGGCCTGCAGGGCCTCGAGGTCGATCTGCAGCATGGTGGTGATGTACTCGCCATCATCCAGCGGCAGCAGGTTGACCAGCGGACGGCCGCGGGCGGCACGGGAGGCCTCGGGAATTTCGTAGGTCTTGAGCCAGTACACCTTGCCCTTGCTGGAGAACAGCAGCAGCGTGGCGTGGCTGTTGGCGACCAGCAGGTGCGAGATGTAGTCCTCGTCCTTGACGCCGGTGGCCGACTTGCCCTTGCCCCCACGGCGCTGGGCCTGGTAGGCGGACAGTGGCTGGGTCTTGGCATAGCCGCTGTGGGAAATGGTCACCACGCGCTCTTCTTCCGGGATCATGTCACCCAGGGTCAGGTCCAGACGCGAATCGAGAATCTCGGTACGGCGCACGTCGCCGTATTCGGCGCGGATCAGTTCCAGCTCCTCGCGGATCACTTCCATCAGGCGCTCGGCGCTGTTGAGGATGCGGATCAGCTCGGCGATCTGGTTGAGGATCTCCTGGTACTCGGCCAGCAGCTTCTCGTGCTCCAGACCGGTCAGGCGATGCAGGCGCAACTCGAGGATGGCCTGGGCCTGTTCCGGCGAGAGGAAATACTTGCCGTCGCGCAGACCGTACTGCGGATCGAGGTTTTCCGGACGCGAGGACTCGGCGCCGGCACGCTCGACCATCGCCACCACGGCGCTGGATTCCCACGGCGTGCTGACCAGCGCTTCCTTGGCTTCGGACGGGGTCGGCGAGGCCTTGATCAGGGCGATGACCGGATCGATGTTGGACAGCGCGACCGCCTGGCCTTCGAGAATGTGCCCACGCTCGCGCGCCTTGCGCAGCTCGAACACGGTGCGACGGGTGACGACTTCGCGGCGGTGGCGCACGAAGGCTTCGAGCAGGTCTTTCAGGTTGAGGATGCGCGGACGGTTGTCGATCAGGGCGACGATGTTGATACCGAACACGGCCTGCAGCTGGGTCTGTGCATAGAGGTTGTTGAGGATCACCTCCGGCACTTCACCCCGGCGCAGTTCGATGACGATACGCATGCCGTCCTTGTCGGACTCGTCGCGCAGCTCGGAGATGCCTTCGAGCTTCTTCTCTTTCACCAGTTCGGCAATCTTCTCGATCAGGCGGGCCTTGTTCAACTGGTACGGCAGCTCGGTGACGACGATCTGCTGGCGACCACCGACCTTGTCGATGTCCTCGACGTGCGATCGGGCACGCATGTAGATGCGGCCGCGGCCGGTGCGGTAGGCCTCGATGATGCCCTGGCGACCGTTGATGATGGCGGCGGTCGGGAAGTCGGGGCCCGGGATGAACTGCATCAGCTCATCGATGGTGACGTCCGGGTTGTCGATGACCGCCAGGCAGCCGTCGAGCACTTCGCCCAGGTTGTGCGGCGGAATGTTG
>NZ_DJUS01000169.1:0-11665 GCF_002438365.1 Pseudomonas sp. UBA6276 | reverse complement strand
ACTTACCGATCACGTCACCGACCACACGGGCCGACTTCTTGTAGGGTTTGTTCCAATCGTTGCCCAGTTCACTCATCGCAAACAGAACGCGGCGATGCACGGGCTTCAAGCCATCACGTGCATCAGGCAGTGCACGACCCACGATCACGCTCATGGCGTAGTCGAGGTAGGACTGTCTCAGCTCGTCTTCGATATTGACCGGGAGGATTTCTTTGGCCAGTTCGCCCATGAGAAGCCTGATTCCTTTTTCTGGTGAAACTCCGTTGCCTCCCTGTGAGAAGAACGAAGCTTGCCACCGCTGGCCGATGCCAACGGCGACTTACGACAAATCAACGAGTTACGCCTTGGACCGACGGCGCTGGGGGAGCACCTCGATGCACCCCCGAAAACCGCCGGATGTTAGCACAATCGCCGTCAGACACCTATCCCCTTAAACCCTGACAGGACCCTTGATCGAGTCGTATCGAGCCTCTGGCATGGCGCTGCGGCGCTTGCAGACCTTTCTGGAGTAAAAAAGTGAGCGTTTTGCCACTGTGGCGAATTCAATGCAGGCGCCGACGGCACATCAATTGCGCCAGCTTCGCCGCATCGGGTCGCTCGACGATGCCTTTTTCGGTGACGATCACGTCGATCAGATCGGCCGGTGTCACGTCGTGGATCGGATTGAATGCATCAACGTCCGCGCCGACGCGCGTTCCGGCCACTTCCAGCAATTCGCGACCATCGCGTTCGAGCAAGGGAATGTCTTCGCCGCTTTCCAGGGCCAAGTCGATCGCCGCGCTGCTGGCCACGACCATGAACCGAACACCGTGATGCATGGCGCAGACCGCCAGCTGATAGGTGCCGATCGGGCCGGCGATATCGCCATTGGCCGCAATCCGCTCGGCGCCGACGATCACCCAGGTGATGCCTTTGCTCTTCATCAGGTGCGCCGCCGCCGAATCGGCCGTCACGGTCACCGGGATGTCCTCGCTGGACAACTCCCAGGCCAACAGACGCGAGCCTTGTAGCCCAGGCCGGGTTTCATCGGCATAGACACGCTCGAGCATGCCTTCATGGAAGGCCCCGCGCACCACCCCGAGTGCCGTACCGAAGCCGCCGCTGGCCAGCGCGCCGGCACTGGCATGGGTCAGCACGGTCTGCAGATTGCCCTGGTGCCGGCGGATCACGTCGACGCCCAGCTGGGCCATGGTCAGGTTGGCTTCGCGGTCGCTCTGGTGAATGGCCAGGGCTTCGGCTTCCAGGGCCGGCACCGGGTCTTCGTCGGCGTGCACTCGGCCCAGACGTTCGCGCATGCGCTCCAGCGCCCAGAACAGATGGGCCGTGGCCGGGCGGACCGCCGCCAGCACGCGCAAATCCTGGTCCAGCGCGGCACGCCAATCGGCTGCGGCGGTGCGGTGCAGTCGCGCGGCGAGCACCACGGCATAGGCAGCGCAGATGGCGACCGCCGAAGCCCCGGACACCACGCCTGTGCGGATTGCGCCAGCCACGCCGGTCGCATCGACGAAAGCGCACCAGACTTCTTCGGCAGGCAGTGCACGCTGGTCGATCAGGTGCAACGCGTCACCTCGCCAATCAACGGCTTTGACCCGTTCCGCCGCCAACAATCGATCACGCATGCCCCAACTCCGTACTCAGACGCCAAAAGCGCTCGATTATAGCGAGCCCCCGTCCAAGACGCTCGGGTATACTTCGCCACCACCTGCACAAGCCCGGAACTTGCCATGCTCGACGTCGATACCGCCCTGGACCTGCTGTTGCTGCCAACCTGGCTGGTACCGGTCGAGCCCGCCGGTGTCGTGCTTCAGGAGCATGCCTTGGGCATCCGTGATGGGCAGATCGTCTTCATTGGCCCGCGCAGCGCGGCTGCCCGGCTGCAGGCACGGGAAATCCGCGAGTTGCCTGGGCAACTGCTCGCGCCGGGGCTGGTCAATGCCCATGGTCACGCGGCCATGACCTTGTTCCGCGGCCTGGCCGACGATCTGCCACTGATGACCTGGCTCGAACGCCACATCTGGCCCGCCGAGGCCCGCTGGGTCAGCGAGGCGTTCGTGCGCGACGGCACCGACCTGGCCATCGCCGAGCAGCTGCAGGGCGGCATCACCTGTTTTTCGGACATGTACTTCTTTCCCGAAGTGGCCGCCGAGCGGGTGCACGCCAGCGGCATGCGCGCCCAGATCAGCGTGCCGGTGCTGAATTTTCCCATCCCCGGCGCTCGGGATGCCGACGAGGCGCTGCACAAGGGCGTCGAGCTGTTCAACGATCTCAAGCACCATGCCCGCGTGAGCATTGCCTTCGGCCCCCATGCGCCCTACACGGTGAGCGACGAGAACCTGGAGAAGATCCGCGTGCTGGCCGATGAGCTGGACGCCGCCATCCAGATGCACGTCCACGAAACTGCCGGCGAAGTGCACGATGCCCTGCAAAAAAGCGGCGAACGCCCGCTGGCCAGGCTGGCCCGCCTCGGCTTGCTCGGCCCGCGGTTCCAGGCGGTGCACATGACCCAGGTGGATGACGACGACCTCGCCCTGCTGGTGGAAAGCAACAGCAACGTCGTGCATTGCCCGCTGTCCAACCTCAAGTTGGCCAGTGGCTTCTGCCCAGTGGAAAAACTCTGGCAGGCCGGGGTCAATGTGGCGGTGGGCACCGATGGTGCCGCCAGCAACAACAGCCTCGACCTGCTTGGCGACACGCGCACCGCAGCGTTGCTGGCCAAGGCCGTGGCGGGTTCGGCGACTGCGCTGGATGCCCATCGCGCGCTGCGCATGGCCACCCTCAACGGCGCCCGCGCGCTGGGCATGGAAGCGAACATCGGTTCGCTGGAAATTTGCAAGGCGGCGGACCTGACGTCCTTCGACCTGTCCGGACTGGCCCAGCAACCGGTGTACGACCCGGTGTCGCAATTGATCTATGCCAGCAGCCGCAATTGCGTCCGCCATGTGTGGGTGGCGGGCAAACACCTGCTTGACGAAGGCCGACTGACGCGCCTGGACGAAAACAGGCTGCGCGACATGGCCGGCGCCTGGGGCGAGCGCATTGCCGCAGGGCAATGAAGGCTGAAGACCCCGGCACTCTCGAATTCTGGAATCACAACGTTTAGAGGACACCCAATGAGCAACGTCGACCACGCTGAAATCGCCAAGTTCGAAGCCCTGGCGCACCGCTGGTGGGATCGCAACAGCGAGTTCAAGCCGCTGCACGACATCAATCCATTGCGCGTCAACTGGATCGACGAGCGCGTCAACCTGGCGGGCAAGCAGGTGCTGGACGTCGGTTGCGGCGGCGGCATCCTCAGCGAGGCCATGGCCCTGCGCGGCGCCAAGGTGACCGGCATCGACATGGGCGAGGCGCCACTGGCGGTCGCTCGCCTGCACCAGCTCGAATCCGGCGTGGAAGTGGAATACCGCCAGATCACTGCCGAAGCCCTGTCAGCCGAATGCCCGCAAAAATTCGACGTGGTCACCTGCCTGGAAATGCTCGAGCACGTGCCGGACCCTTCGTCGGTCATCCGCGCCTGTTTCCGCATGGTCAAACCCGGTGGCCAGGTGTTCTTCTCGACCATCAACCGCAACCCCAAGGCGTACCTGTTCGCGATCATCGGCGCCGAATACATCATGAAGCTGCTGCCGCGCGGCACCCATGACTTCAAGAAATTCATCCGCCCTTCCGAGCTCGGTGCCTGGAGCCGCGAGGCCGGACTGACCGTCAAGGACATCATCGGCCTGACCTACAACCCGCTGACCAAGCACTACAAGCTGGCCGCGGACGTCGACGTCAACTACATGATCCAGACCCTTCGCGAGGAATGAGCATGCGCCTTCGAGCGGTACTCTTCGACATGGACGGCACGTTGCTCGACACCGCGCCGGACTTCATCGCCATCTGCCAAGCCATGCGCGCTGCGCGCCAGCTGCCGCCCATCGACGAGCAACGGGTACGCGACGTGATTTCCGGCGGCGCCAAGGCCATGGTCCAGGCTGCGTTCGACCTGTCGCCGCAGGCGCCGGAGTTCGAAACGCTGCGCCTGGAATTCCTCGAACGCTATCAGGACGGCTGCGCGGTGCACAGCCACCTGTACGACGGCATGGCGCAACTGCTCGCCGACATCGAGCAGGCCAGGCTGATCTGGGGCGTAGTGACCAACAAGCCGCTGCGCTTCGCCGAACCCATCATGCAGCAACTGGGCCTGGCACAACGTTCGGCAATACTCATCTGCCCCGACCATGTGACCCGCAGCAAGCCGGACCCCGAACCGCTGCTGCTGGCCTGCAGCAAGCTCGAGCTGGACCCGGCCAGCGTGCTGTTCGTCGGTGACGATCTGCGCGATATCGAATCAGGCCGCGATGCCGGGACCAAGACTGCAGCGGTGCGCTACGGCTACATTCACCCCAACGACAACCCCGATCACTGGGGTGCCGATGTGGTGGTGGACCACCCGTCCGACCTGCGCCGCGTGCTGGACCAGGCCCTCTGCGGCTGCTGAGCCACCTTATTTCAGGAGATCCCATGTTCGATTACTCAACCCGCCCCGACCTGCTGGCCGGGCGCGTCATCCTGGTCACCGGTGCCGGCCGCGGCATCGGCGCCGCCGCCGCGAAAACCTATGCTGCCCACGGCGCTATCGTGCTGTTGCTGGGCAAGACCGAGTCCAACCTGACGGCCGTGTATGACGAGATCGAAGCGGCCGGGCATCCCCAGCCGGTGGTTATCCCGTTCGATCTGCACAGCGCACACACCGCGCAGTACGCCGAACTGGCGCAGATGATCGAGAAAACATTCGGCCGCCTCGACGGGCTGCTGCACAACGCCTCGATCATCGGTCCGCGAACGCCCCTGGACGTGCTGCCCGACGACGAATTCATCCAGGTGATGCAGGTCAACGTGAATGCGACCTTCATGCTCACTCGCGCACTGCTGCCCCTGCTCAAGCAGGCCGAAGATGGCTCGGTGGTGTTCACCTCGAGCAGCGTCGGTCGCAAGGGACGGGCGCACTGGGGCGCCTATGGCGTGTCGAAGTTCGCCACCGAGGGCTTGATGCAGACCCTGGCCGACGAATTGGAAGGTGTCAGCGCCGCACGCGCCAATAGCATCAACCCCGGCGGAACACGCACGGCGATGCGCGCGCAGGCCTACCCGGCCGAGGACCCGGGCCGCAATCCGCTACCCGAACAAATCATGCCGGTGTACCTGTATCTGATGGGACCCGACAGTGCCGGGATCAATGGCCAGGCGTTCGACGCCCAGTGAAATGTGTCCTCAGGACAGGCGCCATCCTGTGCCACGACCGGCCAGCCAGCCTGTCGCGTAACCATGGCGCCGCCTGAGGCGGCCCTGCTAGTGCTGCATCAGGCCGCTACGAGCCTTACGCCACCACTCTGTTGTCCAGTGTGGTGGTACGTTGCTGCTCCAGCGCCATGCAGCGTTCCAAGAACAGGAACATGAAGTCGTAGCTCTTGCAGATGGCGTTGCGCAGTTCGGTCTGCTGCGCTTCGGTGGCGTGGTTGCCGATCAGCGTGCAGATGATTTCCAGGGCTTCCCATGGATGCTCATCGTCGTACTGGGCGTGCAGGCTCAACCAGCGCATGGCGCGCTTGCGGTTCTGCTCGGGAAACGCCTGGGCATAGGTGTCGTCGGCACAGACCACCGCCGACCACTCGCCGGTGGCCCCTTCGATAGCATAGTTGGTCGCCGCCATGGCAACCGCCAGCGAATCGGTGGCGCAGCTCTGCCAGCACCAATGGCTGAGCGCATGCAGCTCGGCCGGCACATCCTGGGCGATGAGGTCCTGCAGGCTGACGCCATGGGCCTGGCTCCAGTGTACCCAGTAATCGGCATGGTTGAGCTCGACACGAATGTTGCGCATCAACCAGCGCCGCGCCATGTCCTCGCCCGGATGCCGGGCGAAGCGGGTCTTGGTCAGGTTCTGCGCCATGTACAGCGAGAATTGCTCCACTACCGGCCAGCCGCCGATCAGGTAGTGGCGCATGGTGCGCGAGCTCAGCTGGTTGTCGCGCATTCGTGCATAGACCTCATGCTCGACAACCCGCCGCTTGTTCGGCGCACAGTCTTCGATGAGTTTCTGTGCCCATTCGGGATAACTCTTTGCGTCCATCAGCGGACCCAGTCGAATAAAAGGATCGTTCACTGGCAAACCTCCATTTAATTGAGTGAAGAACAGCGGCAAATTGCCCTTATCGGAAAGTGTCGGGAACCCCGAATCGCGACGGCCGCAGTCTGCCCAGATGCCGGCGCAGACTGTCACAGGTAAATACCTGCGGTCGCTCGATCAAGTATCCCTGTGCGTAGTCCACACCAATTTCCAGCAAGGCCTGTTCTATCAGAGGCGTCTCGACAAACTCGGCAATGGTGCGCTTGCCCATGACGTGGCCAATATGGTTGATCACTTCCACCATCGCCCGATTGATCGGGTCGTCCAACATATCTTTAACGAAGCTGCCATCGATTTTCAAATAATCGACAGGTAAATGTTTCAAATAGGCAAAAGAGGACATACCGGCACAGAAGTCATCGAGGGCAAAATGACATCCTAAGCTCTTCAATTCATTGATAAATCGGATCGCGCTACCGAGATTTGCGATCGCGCTGGTCTCGGTGATCTCGAAACATATTAATTCGGCTGGAATCGCGTACAGGCGAAATTGTTCTCGCAGGAACTCGAGAAACTCCTCGTCGCCTATGCTGATCCCCGACAAGTTGATGGCGCAGACCGCCAAGGGGCCCTGATCGGGCTGATCCAGGGTCTGGCGTACCACCTTGAATACATTCTGCACCACCCACCGGTCGAGGGCGGTCATCAAGCCGTAGCGCTCGGCGGCTGGAATGAACACGTCGGGCATGATGATGCGGCCGGTTTCATCGCTCAGGCGCAGGAGAATCTCGATGTGTCCACCCGGTGGGCCGTCCTGTATGCCCAGCGCGGCGATTTCCTGTGCATAGAGACAGAAGCGGTTTTCTTCCAGGGCCATGTGCAGGCGCTGAACCCAGGCCATTTCGTCGACCCGCACGGTCAGCTCGCTATCGGCGGCATGGTAGACCTGGACCCGGTTACGGCCCCGTTCCTTGGCCAGGTAGCAGGCCATGTCGGCGGCGCGCATCGAAGCTTCGAGGGTGATCGGTGCCTGGGTCAGGTGCACCATGCCGACGCTTACGGTGGTCACGAAAGGCCGACCTTTCCACACGAAATGCAGGTTTTGCACGGTCTGGCGCAGCGTTTCGGCGAGCTTCTCCGATTCACTGGTGGAGCAGTTCTCGATGAGAATACCGAATTCGTCCCCACCCAGACGCGCCAGGGTATCGCCCTCGCGCAGCCCGGATTGCAGCAACGCGCAGATGTGGCGGAGCAGTTCGTCGCCTGCGGCATGGCCACAGGTGTCGTTGACCAGCTTGAACTGGTCCAGGTCCAGGAACATCAGGGAGTGACAACCCGGATAGCGTTGCAGCGCGGTAAGGGCCTGTTCGAGGCGGAACTCGAATTCGCGGCGATTGGCCAATCCGGTCAGTGCATCGTGGGTGGCCTGCCAGGAAAGGTTGGCGATGTACTGACGTTCCTGGGTCATGTCGTGCAGGACCAGCACGGTCCCGCTGATGTGCTGGTCGGTCTGGATGGGGGCGCCTACCAGCGTCACCGAGACCGTGCTGCCGTCCAGACGCTGGATCAACTTGGCGTGCTCGCTGCCGCCGCGCAGGTCGCCGCTGACGATGTGGTCGATAAGGGTGAAGCTGTCCTTCTCGGCGTTCTCGTCGAGCAGATTGAACAGCGCCGCCAGCGGCAGCCCGACGGCCTGGTCGGCACTCCAATGGGTGAGACGCTCGGCGGCCGGGTTCATGTAGAGAATCGCGCCTTCGACATCGGTAGTGATCACCCCGTCGCCAATCGATGCCAAGGTCACCTGGGCGCGATCTTTTTCCAGCTGCAGCGCATAGGCAAAGGCATGGCGCTGATTGAGCAGCTTGTGCGTGCGCCACAGCGCGAGCACGATCAGCAGCAAGGCGACCAGCAGATTGCTCACCACCAACAGGTATTGCACCGCACGCGAGCCTTCGCCCAGGGCCACACTGAAGGCCATGGCGGCGGGTGTGACCGCGTCGTTGATGGTCATGATCTGGTGTTTCCAGCGCGCCATGTCCGCTTCGGTTGCGGTGCCGGCCTGCTGTGCGGCGTGCATGCGCTGCGCCAGTTCGTCGAGCTGGACCAGGTAGGTGTCACCGGTCTTCCAGTGCGCAATGGCCCTGGACATGTAGCTGACATCGCTGAAGTGACGGTATAGCCAGATGATGTTCTGCATGTCGTCGGGGTGATTGTTACCCTTCAGAATGCCCGCCCGCGCCGCTGCCAGATCGGGCTCGGGCTGATCCAGGGCCAGGCGCAGTTGATGACCGCCCTGGGGAATGGCGATGGCCCGCAGGTATTTCTGGAAAACGTCTTCATCCCGGCTGTCGGCATACAGGTTGAGGTAGTAGATCGCGTCTTTCTGACCCTTGGACCAGAAACTTTCGCCCGCGACATAACTACGCACTGCGGACAGTGCGTAAAGGCTGATGCAACCCAGCATTGCCATCAATCCCACCACGGCGATAAATGGCCAGACGATCCCCAGTAATCTCGGCGTATCGAGAGTCTGCGTGTGCTTCATGAGGTTCCTTGCTTCAGCAATCCAGGCAACGTCCAAGTCAGAACTTCAATCAAGGCTGGCACACTTTAGGCTAGTTTAGGAAAGGACCGGCACCGTTTTCTTCGGTGCCGAATGTTTTTTCCATAGCTCGTCGTGACGCCAGGGGCGAACTAAACCTGTTGCAGATAACCGTACAGACGCGCATACAACCCGCCCTCCGCGATGAGTTGCTGGTGGTCGCCATCTTCGGCGATCCGGCCGCCGTCGAATACGAGTACGCGGTCGGCCTGTTTCACCGCAGACAGCCGGTGGGCAATGATCACTGTAGTGCGTCCTCTCAGGAAGCGCCCGAGGGCCTGATGCAGGTTGTACTCGGTGGCCGCATCGAGTGCCGAAGTGGCCTCGTCGAGGATGACCACCTTGGGTTCGGCGAGCACCATCCGGGCAATCGCCAGGCGCTGACGCTGGCCTCCGGAAAGGCGCACCCCCGAGCGGCCTACGATGCTGTCCAGCCCCTGCGGCATTTCCCGTACGGTGCCGTCCAACTGGGCGATCCGCAAGGCGTCCCAACATGCGTGGTCGCTGACATCGCGCCCCATGGTCAGGTTGGCGCGAATGGTATCGTTGAACAGTGCCGGATGCTGCAGCACCACCGCGACGTTATCGCGCAGGGTCTCAAGACCAATGGCCTGCTGCAGCGCGCCACCGAAACGCACTTCTCCTGCCTGCGGCGTGTAAAGCCCGAGCAGCAACTGCACCAGGGTGCTCTTGCCGCCTCCGCTGGCGCCGACGATGGCGACCTTTTCCCCGGCCGCGATGGACAGGTCCAGGCGGTCCAGTACCTTGTCTTCGGCGTAGGCGAAGCTCAGGCCACGAATGTCGATACCCACCGTCTCGCGGTCGCGGAACGGATCGCTGCCGCCCTCATACCTGGGTTCATCGGCACGGGCGAGCAATTCATTAATCCGGTTCAGTGCCCCGCCTGCCGCGTAGTAGGCGTATTGCAGGTTCAGCAGTTGTTCGACTGGCGTGATCATGAACCAGAGGTAGCTGAACACCGCCAGCATCTGACCGATGCTCAGGTCGGAGAACAGCACCGTGAGCATCGCAGCGGCGCGGAAGATGTCGATGCCGAACTGGAACAACAACGCACTGGCACGGCCCGATGCGTCGCTTTTCCACATGGAGGCAACGGCGAAGTCGCGAACTTCGCGAGCGCGCAGACCCAGCCGCCCCAGGAAATAACCCTGGCGATTGCTGGCCCGCACTTCCTGGATGGCGTCAAGGGTTTCGCTGAGTGCCTGGGTAAAGCGCGCCGTGCTGTCGTTCTCGAGTTTTTTCAGGTGCTTGACGCGCTTGCCCAGTACTACTGTGGCGTACACCACCAAGGGGTTGAACAGCAGGATCAGCAGCGCCAGTTTCCAATGCATCCACATCAGGATGCCCGCAGTGCCTGCCAGGGTCAGCATGGCGACCAGAAAGCGACTCAAGGTTTCGCCGACGAATTTGTCGAGGGTGTCCAGGTCGGTGACCAAGTGCGTGGTGACGGTACCGCTGCCCAGACTTTCGTATTCGCTGAGCGAGATGCGCTTGAGCCGCTCGATCAGGCGCAATCGCAAGCGATAGACCACGTCCTTGGCCAGTCCGGCGAACAGCCTCGCCTGCACGACGTTGAACAGCAACGCGCCGCAGCGCAGGGTGAAACTGACCACCAGCATGAGGCCGATGAAGCCGACGGGGATCTGCCAGGCGCTGGGCAGCACCTGGCTCATCCACCGTGTGGCACTGCCGGCGTGGCCGAGCAGCACTTCATCGACCAGCAACGGCAACAGCAGCGGAATCGGCACGCTGCACAGGGTAGCCAGCACCGCCACCCCATTGGCGGTCCATAGTGCCCGCTTGTGCTGCAGGGCCAGGCGGCGAATTTCACCCCAGCTCAGGCGGTCTGCCGCCCCGTGCAATCCTGTCTCCCCGACGGGGCCGGGGCGGTCATGCATGGGCAGCACGTTCCAGCCAGCGGGCCAACAGCGGCGACAGCTCGGCCAGCGGTCGATAACCATTGGTCAGCAAGGCCAGCTGACCCTCCCGCTCGGCGAGCAGCGTCGGGAAACCTGCAATGCCCAACCCCTGCGCCCAGGCGAAATCCGCTTGGGTGGCCCGCACCCTGTGATCGCTGTCGAATGCCTCGACGAATTCGATGCGCGGCACCCCTGCCCGCTCGGCCAGGCTGGCCAGTTGCGCTGGCTGGGTTACGTCCAGGCGCTCGGTGTAGAACGCCTGCTGGATCAGCTGGACCAGCGGCCACACCAGGTCGGGCGCCAGCTCGCGGACCGCCACGATCGCTCGGCACGCCGGCTCAGTGTCGTAGACGAAGCCTGCTGGCAAGGCCCCTTCGAACGTGAAGGGTTGACCGGTGGCCTCATGCACGGCGTGCCAGTGCTCGAGGATGTAATCGCGAGTGGTGGGTTCCAACGCCGCGCCGCCGCTGCGCAGTCCGCCTACCACGATGTGGGTCTTGACCCCTGCGGCCTCGGCCTGATCGATCAGGGCCTGAGCCACGGGGGCGAAGCCCCAGCACCAGGAGCACATCGGGTCCATCACGTAGATCAGGCGGTTGCGCGACATGACTCAGTCCTGAGCGGCTTTGCGGTAATTGTGCCCGATAGGGTGCGGCAGATTGCGCGCGCGAGCCAGTTCGATCTGTTTCTGACGATCAATGGCGCTCTTGCGGGTCTTATCGCTCAGGCTGTTCCAGCAATGCGGACAACTGACGCCGGGTACATAGTGCTCGCTGGCACGGTCTTCGACACTGATCGGTGTGCGGCAGGCGTGGCATTGGTCGTAGTCGCCTTCGCTGAGGTCGTGACGTACGGTAAGGCGATTGTCGAAGACGAAGCAGTCGCCTTCCCACTTGCTTTCCTGCTGGGGCACCTCTTCCAGGTATTTGAGAATGCCGCCCTTGAGGTGATAGACCTCTTCGAACCCTTCGCCCAGCATGTAGCTGGAGGCTTTTTCGCAGCGGATGCCGCCGG
>NZ_DJUS01000094.1:0-8620 GCF_002438365.1 Pseudomonas sp. UBA6276 | reverse complement strand
TCACCGAGTATCAAGGCTTTTCGCACAGAGCCTAGAGCGGTTTGTGTTCGGTGTGGGTCCAGTCATGCAACAGGCTGTAGGCCACTGCCAGCAAGGTGGGGCCGATGAACAGGCCGATGAAGCCGAACGCCAGCAGCCCGCCGAACACCCCCAGCAGCACGATCACCAGAGGCAGGTTGCCGCCGCGACTGATCAGGTAGGGCTTGAGCACGTTGTCCACGCCACTGATGACGAAGGTCCCCCAGATGCCGAGGAAAATCGCATAGCCATAGTCGCCATGCCACACCAGCCAGGCGGTGGCCGGGATCCAGGCCAGTGGCGGTCCCATGGGAATCAGGCTGAGCAGGAAGGTGACGATGCCCAGCACCAGGGCCCCTGGCACACCGGCAATGAGAAAGCCGATCAAGGCCAGGATCGCCTGGGCGGCGGCAGTGCCGATCACCCCGTTGACCACCCTTTGCACCGTGGCGGCCACCAGGTCGATGTAATACCCCGCACGTTCGCCGATCAGGCGTTCCAGCAGCCTAAGCACGAAGGCCGCCATCCGCGGCCCGTCGCGATAGAAAAAGAACACGAAGACCAGACTCAGGGTAAGTTCGAGAATCCCGCCACCGATCTGCGCGCTGCGGGCCAGCAGAAAGTTGCCGACCTGCCCCAGGTACGGCCGCACGCTGGCCAGAAGCGCCGCGCCTTGCTCGTCGAGGGTGTTCCACAGGCCGACCAGGCTGCCACCGACCAGAGGAATGCCCGCCAGCCAATCAGGCGCATCGGGTAGCCCATCGACCTGGACATCACGGATGAAGGCCGTCGCATCACGCACATGGTCGGCCAGGTTGAAACCCAGCCACACCAGCGGCAAGACCACCAGCAACATCCAGCAGCCGGTGAGAATGCCCGCGGCCAGCGACTCGCGGCCGTTGAGCCAGCGGGTCAGCAGACGCATCAGCGGCCAACTGGCATAGGCCAGGATCGCCCCCCACAGCAACGCCGAGCAGAACGGCGCCAATACCCAAAGGCAGGCACCGAGCAAGGCCAGCAAGACGATCTGGACCAGCAGGCGGTCGTTACTCAGCATTCAGGCTCCAAAGGCCGAAACAGGCTCAACGAATGATTTCCAGGTGCAGCCCCTTGACGCTCTCGCTTCCGGTTTCCAGACGGGCCGCGCGTACGCCCTTGGCTACCAGGGCATCGCGCCAGGCGGCCGCCGAGGCAGGCGAGACGCCGGAGACGCTCGCGCGAATCGAGCTGTCGAGTTGCAGACTGCGGGCCAGCAAGGCCACCCAGGTGTCGTCGGGGGTTTCGCCAAGGGCGGGATAGTCGAGATCGCCGGTGCTGCGCAGTTCATGCAGCACCGTGGCCGGCGTGGGCAGCAAGGTACCCAGCGGCGCATCGGCGACGAAAGTTTCGACGTGCAGATAGGCGCGACGGTTGCCGCGGGTGATGGCGTAGAGGGCGGTCAGGGTGTTGTCGTCCGGAGCGGCCTGGCGCAGCAGCACGAACGCCTGCTGATCGTCGGCCCCGGACAGCCGTGCGCCGTCGAAGACATCGTTGACCCACAAGCTGCTTTCACCACAGTCGCGCGCCTGACACCAGTACAGCGTATGCGCCCCACCCTGCTGCAAGGCTTCGCGCGCGTCGGTGAACGCCTGGCCCGCCGTCTGGGTTTCGGGAAGCTCGTAAGTGGTGGAACTGACCTGTCCCTTGGCGTTGACCTGGCCATCCATGCGCAGCTTGCCGCTGATCTTGCGCAGCGACCCCAACGGATAGATGCGTTCCTTGTCGACCGCAGGACGCTGGTCGACGACCTTGGCGTCGACCGGCCCCGGCGCCTGGGCCGCAAACGCGGCGGTACTCAGCGCTGCGGTGCACAGCAAACCGGCGAGTACCGGCAGCAGCCGCTTGGAGGCGTTCATGAGGGCAGCAGGGCGTGGAGGGCCAAAGGGCCGTAGACGAGCGTAGCAGCGAGTTCCATCGGGGGTCTTCTCCTGTTTCAACCTGACAAGCCTCGGCAGTTGACCGCTGCAAGTCAAGGTATCGCAAAAAAGCGATTGAAACAGTCTGCGACAAGCTCGGCCCCGGTGTCGTCATTCAGGTGCAGGTGATGGCCTCCGGGCAGCTGCTGCACAGGGAGCCCCAACCGGGCCAGCAGCGCGGTATTGTTCACCAGCAGGCCCTCCTGTGCGAGGATCAACAGGCTGGGGCAGCGAATCGCCTGCACGTACGCCAGTGACTGCTCTTGGCTCAAGCGGACCGGCGACGGCAGGGTCAGGCGACTGTCGCTGCGCCAGCTGAATCCACCGGCCACGACTTCAAGCCCTCGCGCCGCCAACAACTCGGCCGCCTCGTGGCTGACGGCGATACGCCCATGCCTGCGCGCTGACACCGCCCGGTCGATGTCGGGATACACAGATTTGCGCTTATGAGCCAACGCCTGTTGCGCCTGCAGGGCTTCGCCGAGGCGCAGTGGCCCCTCCTCGGCAGCACCGAGCGGCGGCACCACACCGTCGATCAGCGCCAGGCGCTCTATTCGCTCGGGCATGGCGCTCGCGAGCAAGGTGGCGACGATCCCGCCCAGCGAGTGCCCCATCAAGGAAAAGCGCTGCCATCCAAGCTGGTCAGCCGCCTGCAGCACGTCGTGGGCGTAGTCCCACAGGGCATAACCGGCGCCGATCGGGCGATGCCCGGAGTAACCATGCCCGGCCAGGTCGAGGGCGACGATGCGCAGCCCGGTCAGCTTCGGCGCCAGGCGGGCGAAGCTGTTGGCGTTGTCCAGCCAGCCATGCAGCGCCAGCACCGGTCTGCCGTCTTCGGGTCCGTAGACCTGGGCGGCCAGCTCGATATGGGGCAGCGACAGGCGGATTTCGCGGACCGGCGCAGACACGACTCAGCGGGCCGGAGGGTTCTGCCCCAGCGGCACGACGGCCACCGTCAGGCGTGAAATGCAGCTGGGCTTGCCGTCGTCGCCTTGCAGGCGGATGTCCCATACGTGGGTGGTACGGCCGATGTGCACGGCACGAGCCACGCCTGTCACGCGGCCACTGCGCAACCCGCGCAGATGGTTGGCGTTGACCTCCAGGCCCACACAGTAGAAACGCTCGGTATCGATGCACAGAAAACTGGCCATCGACCCCAGGCTTTCGGCCAGCACCACCGAGGCGCCGCCATGGAGCAGGCCGAACGGTTGGTGGGTACGTGCGTCGACCGCCATGCTGGCGGTCAGGGACTGGCCATCGAAGCTTTCGAAGCGGATGTCGAGCAACTCGCCGATGGTGTTTTTCTGCGCGGCATTCAAGCGTTCCAGATCCGGTTCGGTGCGCCACAGGCTCATGGGTGTATTCCTGACAGGTTAGGGATGACGAACCGCTTGCAGGGACATCAGCCCCGCGAGCGGCCAGTCGCCGTGCAACTCGGCCAGGCTGGCCGTCTGCATGGGCTCGGGGTGACGCAGGTTGCCGTGCACGAGCAGGCTCAGCAGGTTGCCTACCAGCGGCTGATGGCTGACCAGCAGGACGTTGTCCAGACCCAGCGCCTCCAGGTGGCCGATGACCGCCAGAGGATCGCTGTCGGGCGTCAGCCAGGGCACGGTCTGTATCGGTGGAGCCGCCTGCAGGGCGCCATGAACCAGGGTTGCGGTCTGTTGTGCGCGCACATAGGGGCTGGCAAGGATGGCGTCCAGCGCTTGATCGTGCAGGTGCGCAGCGCTGATCAGTGCCTGCTGCTGGCCGAACGAAGTCAGGGCACGCTCGGCATCGCTGCGGGCATGGCTGACGGCCTCACCATGACGCAGGACCCAGAGCTTCATGGTTTGGGCTCGTCATCGGCCAGCGGGCGACCCGCGCCTGCCGGGTGGGCCGTTTCGCCGTCGGCTGGACGCGCTTGGGGCCAGTCGGAAAACGGCCAGGGTTTGTGCTCGGTGTGGAAGCTGCCAAAGCGGCCGATCTGGGCCAGGTATTGGCTCAGGCTGTCGCCGAAGGCCATCATGCCCGCGTTCGGCGCGCCATAGACCAGACGATAGATCAGCTGCACCAGCACCAGCGCGCCGAGCAGGAACTGGGCGACCTGCCAGACCAGCACGAACACCACCATCCAGAGCACACGCAGTACGATGGCCTCGCGGTCCGGATCGTTGAAAGAACGGTTCATGAATTGCTCCTCAGTTGAAGCCGCTGGTGGAAATGAAGTCGACATCGGTTTTGGGTTCGGCTCTCATCAGCAAGTCGATGACCTGATTCAGGGTACGCCCTTCGAAGAGGATTGCATGCAGGCCCGCCACCAGCGGCATGTACACCTGCAGCTCTTGCGCCTTGGCCTTGAGCACCTTCAGGGTGTTGACCCCTTCGGCCACTTCGCCCAGGCGCGACACGGCGTCTTCCAGGCTCAGGCCTTCGCCCAGCGCGAACCCTACCTGATAGTTGCGGCTCTTGGGCGAGGAACAGGTGACGATGAGGTCACCGACCCCGGCCAGGCCCAGGAAAGTCATGGGGTTGGCACCCTGGCTGACGGCGAAGCGGGTCATTTCGGCGAGCGCGCGGGTGATCAGCATGCTCTTGGTGTTCTCGCCCATGCCCAATGCCACGGCCATGCCGGCGATGATCGCGTAGACGTTCTTGAGGGCGCCGCCCAGTTCGACGCCGAAGCGGTCACTGCTGGCATAGACGCGAAAGGTGCGCCCATGGAGAACGGCCTGGACGCGTTCGCAGAGAGCTTCGTCGGCGCTCGCCACCACGGTGGCGGTCAAGGCATGCTCGGCGATCTCGCGCGCCAGGTTGGGCCCGGACAGCACGCCGATACGCGCGCCCGGCGCGACGTCTTCGAGGATCTCGCTCATCAGCTTGAAGGTCTGCGCCTCGATGCCCTTGGTCAGGCTGACCAGCATCTTGCCCGTCAGTTGCTCGGCGTGCACGGCCAGTACGCTGCGCAGGGCGCTGGAAGGCAGCGCGACGAAGATCAGCTCGCTGCCGGCGATTGTTGCGGGCAGGTCGGTGACCGGCGTCACCCCCGGCAGGATCTTTATACCTTTGAGGTAGCGCGGGTTTTCCCGGTTCAGCCGAATGGCCTCGGCCTGCTCCGGATCACGCATCCATTGCCGGACCGAATGGCCGTTCTCGGCCAGCAGGTTGGCCACGGCGGTGCCGAAACTACCTCCCCCCAGCACGGCTATCGGCTGCTCTTGAGTCATATCCCATCCATTTGGTCGAGTTGAAGGCGATTGACGACATTATACGGAGGCGCCCCGACACGACCAGTCCCGGCCTGCTCCCCGGCAACATTACGACTGGAATTGTCGCCCTGACCGGTTAACATGCCTGACTGTTCAACTCGAATCAGGCCCTGTCGTGTTCGCCATTTTCCCATTGCCTCGCGCCCTGACATGAAGTTGCGCCTGAACCGCGACATTCATACGCGCACCCAGATCATTAGCGTCGGGCCGGCGCTGCTGCTGACGCTGTTGCTGATTGGCTTCTTTACCTTCGTGCGTCTGCAGGACCTGCGCCAGGAACTCAACCACACGGGCCAGTTGATAGCCAACCAGCTCGCCCCCGCGTCCGAGTACGGTGTGGTCACTGACAATGCCGCAGTGCTCGAAGGCTTGCTCGGCGCCACTCTGGCCACTCCACATGTACGCTTTCTGGAGATCCAGGACCAGACCGATCAGCGCCTGGCCTACGTCGAACGGCGTGTTGGCGACGAGCATCGCTCAGCCCATGTCGAGGTATTCCAGGCGCCGATCCAGATCCGCGGCGCGTTCATGGAAGACCATCGGGCACAGGTGCAGCAGCACCTGGTGAGCGCCAGCAGTGGCGACTACCTGGGGCGGGTCATCGTTGGCATGTCCGACGATGCCTTCAGTCAGCGCCAGCAGGAGATCGTGCTCAAGGCGGGCGTGCTGGCGCTGTTTGCCCTGCTGTTCACCTATCTGCTGGCTCGGCGCCTGGCACGCAGCCTGGCCCAGCCGATCAGCGAAATGAGCCGGGTGGTCAAGGCCATCGGCCAGGGCCGCTTCGACACGCCGCTGCCGATCGTCGACGACAGCGAACTGGGCCACCTGGCCGGGCACATCAACAACCTGGCCAGTGCCTTGGCCAAAGCCAGCGACGAACAGCATCAGGCCATGCAGCAACTGATCCAGACCCGCGAGGAGGCCGAGCGCGCCAACAGCGCCAAGTCGGACTTCCTGGCGATGATGAGCCATGAACTGCGCACGCCGATGAATGGTGTGCTGGGCATGCTCCAGTTGCTTGAAACCACCACCCTGAACGACGAACAGCGCGACTATGCCCAGGTGGCTACCGAGTCTACCGAGCACCTGCTCAAGGTCATCAACGACATCCTGGATTTTTCCCGTATCGAACGGGCAGCGATGGAACTGGAGCACATCGGCTTCAGCTTGCATGAACTGATCACCAGTTGCGTGCAGGCCTTCCAGCACACCGCACGACAGCGAAAACTGACGTTGGAGCTGGCGCTGCCCGAAGGCATTGCAGGGCTTCAGGTCGAAGGTGATCCGACCCGTATCCGACAGATTCTGGTCAACCTGATCGGCAATGCGCTGAAGTTCACCGACGACGGCGGCGTGCACGTCGGCGTGCAGTGGCAGGTACTGGATCACCAGTTGATCTGGCTAACCTGCACCGTGCGCGACACGGGCATCGGCATTGGCGAAGATCGCCTGGAAAGCATGTTCGTCGCCTTCGCCCAGGCCGACAGTTCGATCTCACGGCGCTACGGCGGTACCGGTCTGGGCTTGCCGATCGCACGCACGCTGGCCGAACGCATGGGCGGCACGTTGCGGGCTCAGAGCCAGGAGGGTAAAGGCTCGCTGTTCACCCTGGAGATGCCCTTGGCCCTGAGCCAGCAGAGTCTGGCGCGGCCGGCACCCGTGCCCAACACGTGCGCCCACGACGATGGCGCCGGTCACCGCGTTTTGCTGGTGGAAGACAACCCGGTCAATCAGACCGTGATCGAAGCCATGCTGCGCAGCCTGGGGTACGACGTCGATGTGGTGAGCGACGGTGCCGAAGCAGTCGACCAAGTGCGTGAACGGCTCTATTCGGCGGTGCTGATGGACTGCCGCCTGCCGATTCTGGACGGCTATGGCGCTTCGCGGCAGATCCGCCAGATACCCGACAGGGCCGAGTTGCCGATCATCGCCCTGACGGCCAACGCTTTGCTGGGCGACCGCGACACCTGCCTGGAAGCGGGAATGAACGATTACCTGGCCAAACCGTTCAAACGTGCAGACCTGCAACAGGTACTGCTGCGCTGGACGAGCTGAAAACGCGCCGCTGAATGACCACCCGATACCCTCCAGATAACGCCCGTTGCTGGCAAGAAATGTTAAAGTGCGGCAGTCTTGTACATCCATTCGGACAAAGCCTGTCGTCTGGCATTATAATTTCAGTGAACAAGTGTACTTCCGTATCGCTTGCGCTGTGACTTTCACTACAACGCAATAGTCTATGTGTAGGCTGCCGACCCAGGCTTTGATCCTTCTGGTCGGTCGGGAAGATCTGCCCCCTGCCACCAGGGACTATTGAGGAGCTCGCATGACCAAACAAAACGCCTTTACTCGGGAAGATCTGCTGCGCTGCAGTCGTGGCGAGCTGTTCGGCCCAGGTAACGCGCAATTGCCCGCCCCCAACATGCTGATGGTGGACCGCATCACCCATATCAGCGCCGAAGGTGGCAAGTACGGCAAGGGTGAATTGGTCGCCGAGCTGGATATCACCCCGGACCTGTGGTTCTTCGCCTGCCACTTCGAAGGCGATCCGGTGATGCCGGGCTGCCTGGGCCTGGATGCCATGTGGCAGCTGGTCGGTTTCTTCCTGGGCTGGCAAGGCCTGCCGGGCCGCGGCCGTGCGCTGGGTTCGGGCGAGGTGAAGTTCTTCGGCCAGGTACTGCCGACCGCCAAGAAGGTCACCTACAACATCCATATCAAGCGCGTGCTCAAGGGCAAGCTGAACATGGCCATCGCCGATGGCTCGGTCAGTGTCGACGGTCGCGAGATCTACACCGCCGACGGCCTTCGGGTTGGCGTCTTTACATCCACCGAAAATTTCTAAGGGTTATCCGCATGCGCCGCGTTGTTATCACTGGTCTGGGCATCGTTTCGTGCCTGGGCAATGACAAAGACACCGTCTCCGCAAACCTGCGGGCAAGCCGCCCTGGCATCCGCTTCAACCCGGAATATGCCGAAATGGGTCTGCGTAGCCAGGTTTCCGGCTCCATCGACCTCAATCTGGAAGAGTTGATCGACCGCAAGGTGTACCGCTTCGTCGGCCATGCCGCCGCGTACGCCTACCTGGCCATGCAGGATGCCATCAAGGATTCCGGCCTGACCGAAGAGCAGGTCTCCAATCCTCGTACCGGCCTGATCGCAGGTTCGGGCGGCGCCTCCACCTTGAACCAGATGGAAGCACTCGACATCCTGCGCGAAAAAGGCGTGAAGCGCGTCGGCCCGTACCGTGTCACCCGGACCATGAGCAGCACCGTGTCGGCCTGCCTGGCCACCCCGTTCAAGATCAAGGGCCTGAACTACTCCATCGCCTCGGCTTGCGCCCCCAGCGCACATTGCATTGGCCATGCGATGGAGCAGATCCAGATGGGGAAGCAGGACGTC
>NZ_DJUS01000173.1:0-14688 GCF_002438365.1 Pseudomonas sp. UBA6276 | reverse complement strand
GCATCAAGATGCCCGAGGTCGGCATCTTCCCGGCGTACGAGGCCAACGCCTTCGCCACCGGCTGGAACAAGAACGACGCGCTGGTGGCGGTCAGCCAGGGCCTGCTCGAGCGGTTCTCGCCCGATGAGGTCAAGGCGGTCCTGGCCCACGAGATCGGCCACGTAGCCAACGGCGACATGGTCACCCTGGCACTGGTGCAGGGCGTGGTGAACACCTTCGTGATGTTCTTCGCGCGAATCATCGGCAACTTCGTCGACAAGGTCATCTTCAAGAACGAACAAGGCCAAGGGATCGCCTACTACATCGCGACCATCGTGGCCGAACTGGTGCTGGGTATCCTGGCCAGCATCATCGTCATGTGGTTCTCGCGTCGCCGCGAGTTCCGCGCCGACGAAGCCGGTGCACGCTTGGCCGGCACCAACGCGATGATCGGCGCGCTGCAACGCCTGCGCTCCGAGCAAGGCGTTCCGGTGCAGATGCCCGATTCGCTCAATGCGTTCGGCATCAACGGTGGTCTCAAGCACGGCCTGGCCGGCCTGCTCATGACTCACCCGCCTCTGGAAGACCGTATCGAGGCGCTGCGCCGTCGGGGTTGAAGCAACAGGCTGGACAGAGGGCGACGAAAGTCGCCCTTTTTCTTGGGCGTCGAAAATACGGCAGGTTGTGCGCCGTTTGCATCGTTCAGCTTGCAACTTCGCCGCCCTCCCCCCATCAATAGATCATGAACCTACCTGAACAGCCTGATTCGCCACTGGCCCACTTCCACCCGGCAGTAAGCGCCTGGTTCAGCCAGCACTTTGCGGCCGTTACCCCTGCCCAGGCCCGGGCCTGGCCGTTGATCCAGCAGGGCCTCTCGACCTTGATTGCGGCACCCACCGGGTCGGGCAAGACACTGACGGCGTTCCTGGCCGTGCTCGACGAACTGGTAAAACGGGGACTGGAGCACCAGGGTCGGTTGCCGCAGCGCACGACCGTGCTGTACGTCTCGCCCCTCAAGGCGCTGTCCAACGACATCCAGCTGAATCTGCAACGCCCGCTGCGCGGCATCGCCGAGCACTTGACGACCATGAACCTGCCCGCGGTGACCATCGTCGCCGGTGTACGTACGGGCGACACGCCGCAGAAGGAGCGCGCCGCCATGCGTCGGCAGCCTCCGCACATTCTGGTGACCACACCCGAATCGCTCTACGTGCTGCTCGGTTCGGATTCGGGCCGAGGCATGCTGGCGGATGTGCACACGGTGATCGTCGATGAGATCCACGCGGTGGCCGGCAGCAAGCGCGGCAGTCATCTGGCCTTGAGCCTGGAGCGTCTTCAGGCGCTGTGCAGCCAACCTTTGCGACGCATCGGCCTGTCCGCCACGCAGAAGCCCATCGCCCAGGTGGCGCAATTCCTGGTGGGGACACAACGCGCATGTTCGATCGTCGACATCGGTCACGCGCGGCCTCGGGACCTGGCGATCGAAGTGCCCGCGGTGCCGCTTGCCGCAGTCATGCCCAACGATGTCTGGGAGCTGCTCTACGACCGTCTGGCAGCCCTCGCGCAGTCCCATCGCACCACGCTGGTGTTCGTCAATACGCGGCGCCTGGCCGAACGCGTGGCGCGGCATATGAGCGAGCGCCTGGGCCGTGAGCACGTCGCGGCCCACCATGGCAGCCTGGCCAAGGAACACCGGCTGGATGCGGAGCAGCGCCTCAAGCGCGGCGACTTGCAAGTATTGGTGGCCACCGCTTCGCTGGAGCTGGGCATCGATATCGGTGACGTCGACCTGGCGTGCCAGATCGCTTCGCCAGGCTCCATCTCCGCGTTCCTGCAACGGGTGGGGCGGTCCGGGCACCATGTCGGTGGCGTTCCCAAGGGTCGCCTGTTTCCCATTTCCCGAGATGATCTGATCGAATGCGTGGCTTTGCTGGACTGCGTGCGCCGCGGCGAACTGGACACCTTGCAGATTCCTCAGGCGCCGCTGGACGTGCTGGCCCAACAGATCATCGCCGAGGTCAGTTGCCAGGAATGGCCGGAGCAGGCGCTGCTGCAGATGTTCCGCCAGGCAACGCCTTACGCCGGGCTCGACGACGCGCGCTTCGAGGGCTTGCTGCGCATGCTCGCCGAGGGCTACAGCGGACGTCAGGGCGTGCGCGCAGCCTATGTGCATCGCGATGCCGTGACCCGCACTCTGCGCGGTCGACGCGGCAGCAAGTTGACCGCAGTCACCAGCGGTGGGGCGATTGCCGATAACGCCGACTACGCGGTGCTACTGGAACCCCAAGCGTTGAGCATCGGCAGCGTCAACGAGGATTTCGCCGTGGAAAGCCTCGCCGGCGACATCTTCCAACTGGGCAACCGGTCCTACCGCATCCTGCGCATCGAAGGCGGCAAAGTCAGGGTCGAAGACGCCCACGGCCAGGCGCCGAACATCCCCTTCTGGCTCGGCGAAATGCCGGGGCGCAGCGCCGAGCTGTCGGCCAGCGTGGCGCGATTGCAGGCATCGATCGACCAGCGCCTGGCGCTCAGCGAAGGTCAAGTCGAGTCGTTGCTGCCCTGGTTGCAGGACGAACTGGGCCTGGGCCGGGACAGCGCCGAGCAACTGCTCGATTATCTGGCGCGCACACGTCAGGCGCTGGGCGCCCTGCCCTCGCAGGACACCCTGATCATGGAGCGCTTCTTCGACGCCTCCGGCGCCACGCAACTGGTCATCCATACGCCCTTCGGCAGCCGTATCAACCGCGCCTGGGGTCTGGCCCTGCGCAAGCGCTTCTGCCGCACCTTCAATTTCGAGTTGCAAGCGGCCGCCAGCGAAGATGCAATTGTACTGTCGCTGTCGACCAGCCACAGCTTCGAGCTGGAGGAGGTGTGGCATTACCTGCACAGCAACAGCGCTGAATCGATACTGATCCAGGCGCTGCTCGATGCGCCGCTGTTCGGCGTGCGCTGGCGCTGGAACGCAGCGACGGCCCTGGCCCTGCCCCGCTACAGCGGCGGACGCAAGGTGGCCCCGCAACTGCAGCGCATGAAAGGCGAGGATTTGATCGCCACGGTATTCCCGGACCAGATCGCCTGCCTGGAAAATATCGTCGGCGAGCGGGAGATTCCCGATCATCCCTTGGTCCAACAGACCCTCGACGATTGCCTGCACGAGGCCATGGACAGCGCGGGCTGGCTGACCCTGCTGCGGCGCATCGAGAGCGGTCAGATCACCCTCATCCAGCGCGACCTGCCCAGCCCTTCGCCATTGGCGGCGGCTATCCTCAATGCCCGGCCCTACGCGTTCCTCGACGACGCTCCGCTGGAAGAGCGACGCACCCAGGCAGTCCTCAACCGACGCTGGGACGAACCCCGCTCGGCAGACGACATGGGTGAACTGGACACGGATGCCATCGCCGCCGTGGCCGCCGAAGCATGGCCCGCCCCCATCAACGGCGACGAGATGCACGAAGCCTTGATGAGCCTGGGCGCCTTGGCCGAACACGAAGCCCAGCCCAGCGAGCTGGCGCTGTTGAAGACACTGGCGCGCACCGGCCGTGCTGCGCGCCTGACGCTGGGCGATGGGAATCGCCTGTGGCTGGCCCTGGAGCGCATGGCCTGCCTGCAAACCCTCTACCCCAACGCCGAGCTATCCCCCGCACTGCAGGTGCCGGCACATCTGGCCCAGACGTGGACCCAGGAGAGTGCGACGCTGGAGCTGATCCGCGCCCGCTTGAGCGGATTCGGCCCGCAGCGACTGGGGGACATTGCCGCCCCGCTCAACCTGCATCCTGCCGTGGTGGAACTGGCGCTGCTGGAACTGGAATCCCAGGGTTATGTGATGCGCGGCCAGTTTCTCACCCACATCGAGGAAACCCAGTGGTGCGAGCGGCACCTGCTGGCGCGTATCCATCGCTATACGGTGAAGCACCTGCGGCGGGAGATCGAACCGGTCAGCCTGCAAGTGTTCATGCGTTTTCTGCTCGACTGGCAGTGCCTGGCGCCCGGCACCCGCCTGCAAGGCGAGGAGGCCCTGCCCAAAATCCTGGAACAGTTCGAAGGGTACAGCGCCCCGGCTGGCGCCTGGGAGAGCGATCTGCTGCCCGTACGGCTGCGTGGCTACGACCCATCGTGGCTGGACCGCGCCTGCCGCAGCGGCAAGACGGTCTGGGCGCGGTTGGCCAGCAGCGGCAAAGGAACCACCCTGCGCGGTACGCCCATCGTGCTGCTGCCCCGCGCGCGCCTGCCCCTGTGGCGCAGCCTGGCTCCGACAGTCCAGCCGCAGGAATTGTCCATGCGCGCGCAGAAGGTCGAACAAACCCTAGCCGCGCAGGGCGCGATGTTCTTCGACGATCTCGTACACGATGTGCGCCTGCTGCGGACCGAAGTGGAGAACGCGCTGCAGGAACTGGTCGCCGCAGGCCGCGTGAACGCCGACAGTTTCGCCGGATTGCGCGCGCTGATCACACCGGCCGGCAAACGTCAGGCGCGCAGCAGTCGCCGTGGTCGCGGTGCTTTCATTGGCGGCATGGACGATGCGGGGCGCTGGGCCTTGCTCCAGGCAAACGGCAGTGCCCCCGATGAAGCCGTCGAACAGATCGCGCTGGTGCTGTTGCGTCGCTACGGGGTGGTGTTCTGGCGCCTGCTGCAACGCGAAGCCGACTGGCTGCCCAGCTGGCGCGACCTGCTGCGGGCATTGCAGCGACTGGAGGCGCGCGGACAGATTCGCGGGGGGCGTTTCATCGACGGCTTGTCCGGCGAGCAATTCGCCTTGCCAGAGGCCATTCCAGCCCTGCGCGAGGTGCGCAAAAGACCTGTGGATGGCAGCCTGGTGTCCATTTCGGCCAGCGACCCATTGAACCTGGTGGGCACCCTGCTGCCATTGCCCGGCGCCGACCCTCAGCTGATCCACAAGACCGTGCCAGCGTTGCCGAGCAACCGTGTGCTCTACCGCGACGGACTGCCCGTGGCGGCCTTGATCGCCGGCAAGCCGATGTACTGGAGCGAAGAAACCACGGAGCTACGCCAGCAGCTGATCCATCCCCCCCTGTAGCAGCGGNNGATGACGCGGCTTGCGCCGCTGCTACAGGGCTGCGGTAACTTGGCGTTGTGACATTCCGTAATAGCCAAACTTTTGCAATTCGTTGCGAAACCCGCCACCCTCCGCGCCGCTGGTCGATAATGACCGCCGACGCGGAACCGCAATGCCCGCTGTCCCATCCCTACTACATCCTTCCTATTCGCAAGAGCCTGTCGCCATGACTAACGATCGAGACCATCGGATCGATTTCTATCGAGGTTTGGCGTTGATCTTCATTTTCTGGGATCACATACCGCAAAACCCGCTGGCCAGCTTCACGCTGCGCAACTTCGGCTTCAGCGATGCTGCAGAAGTGTTCGTGTTCCTCGCCGGCTATGCCGCCGTACTGGCCTACGGCAAGATCGCCTTGCGCGACGGCTATCTGGTGGCCGGCATGCGCATCCTGCGTCGCGCCTGGGTGCTTTACGTGGTCCACATCTTCCTGCTGGCGGTCCTGATGGGCATCATCTTCGTCGCCAACAATCACGTCGAAACCCGCGACATGATCCAGGAGATGAACCTCACCTATTTCGTGTCAAACCCGCAACAGGCGATGGTCGACGAACTGCTGCTGCGCTTCAAACCCAACCTGATGGACCCCTTGCCGTTGTACATCGTGTTGCTGCTCGGCCTGCCGATCGTCTTGCCGTTGCTGGTCAAGCGGCCGGCCCAGGCCATCGGCCTGTCGCTGGTGTTGTATCTGATGGTGCATTGGCTGGGCTGGAACATTCCTGCGCACGACAACGGCCTCTGGTATTTCAATCCTCTGGCCTGGCAGGTGCTGTTCGTACTGGGTGGCGCCACGGCGCTGCATTCGACGCGCAGGCAGGCCGTGCCGACCCGCCCCTTGAGCCGCCAACCCCTGTTCCTCGCGTGCGCCACGCTCGTGACATTCAGCGCGCTGGTTGCCTTGGGATGGCGCTGGCCGATGCTGCACGAGGCACTGGTGCCCGGCTGGTTCAGCCAACTGCTCTACCCCATAGACAAGACCAACCTCTCGCCGTCACGCCTTCTGCACTTCGTGGCCTTGGCCTACTGTGTGGCCAAGCTGATACCTCAGGGTGCCTGGGTGAATCATCTGTTGGCACGCAAAGTCGGGCTGATGGGGCGCTATTCGCTCGAGGTCTTCTGCCTCAGCGTGGTGCTGGCACCGTTGGCCGACATGGCCAATGCCCTGGCAGATGATCTATTCGCGATGCAGATCGCGAGCGCGCTGGTCGGCGCAGGCCTGATGCTGGCCTTGGCCGAATGGCTGGAACTGAACAAACGACTGGGCCGTCCGCGGTCTGAGTTGCCAAAGCTTGAACTGCCGAAGTCCGAAAGGCCCGTGGTCGTACTCGGCAAAGGCCTTTGATCAAGCGTTGCCAGCCACTTTCAGGCGCGCTGCCTGGGTAAAGTCCAGCATGCGCTTGAGCGGCCGAACAGCTTGGGGAATCAGCGCCGGATCCACAGTGATTTCGTTGCTGCCGGCGCGCAGGCATTCCAGCGTGCGCTCAAGTGTGTTCATGGCCATCCACGGGCAATGCGCACAGCTGCGACAGGCAGCACCGTTGCCCGCCGTGGGCGCCTCGATCAGCGTCTTTCCAGGCACGGCCTGCTGCATCTTGTAGAAGATACCGCGATCGGTTGCCACGATCAGCGTCTGCTGCGGCAACGTACGGGCAGCGGCAATCAATTGGCTGGTGGAGCCCACGGCGTCAGCCAGTGCGATGACCTCTGCCGGCGACTCGGGGTGCACCAGAATCGCGGCATCGGGATACAGCGCACGCATGTCGCTCAGTTGCCGCGACTTGAACTCCTCGTGCACGATGCAGGCACCGTCCCACATCAGCATGTCAGCGCCGGTGTGGGTCTGGATGTAGTTGCCCAGATGCTTGTCCGGCGCCCAGATGATCTTCTCGCCGTTGTCCATCAGGCTTTCGACGATTTCCAGCGCGCAGCTCGACGTCACTACCCAGTCGGCACGTGCCTTCACCGCGGCCGAGGTGTTGGCATAGACCACCACCGTGCGCTCGGGATGCTGATCGCAGAAAGCCGAGAATGCATCGACCGGGCAACCCAGGTCCAGCGAGCAGGTCGCTTCCAGGGTGGGCATGAGTACACGTTTTTCAGGGTTGAGGATCTTCGCCGTTTCGCCCATGAACCGAACACCCGCCACCACTACGGTACGAGCTGAGTGCTGGTTGCCAAAACGTGCCATTTCCAGCGAGTCGGACACACAACCGCCGGTTTCCTCGGCCAGCGCCTGGATCACCGGATCGCAGTAGTAGTGAGCAACCAGCACCGCGTCCTGAGCCTTGAGCTCGGCAGCGATGGCTGAACGGTAGTCGGCTTCCTGCTCCGGTGTCAGGGGCTTGGGCTGCTTGGCATCCAGGTGAGCCTGAACCAGAAGGCGTTCGGATATCTGCGTCATGGGGCAAGACCTGCGAGCGCTGATGCGCGAGAGTCGAGTATAGACCGGGCCGACAAGGGCCTGGGAGTATATGCCCTGGCTTTCGTGAGGCTTTTGAGGGCTGGCGCAGGCTACAGAGAAACGAGGTGTTAGCAAAGCCCTATCGCTGCAAGGATAACTACCGAATCCCGGGCATAAAAAAACCCGCAGCTTTTGCAAGCTGCGGGTTTCGAAATGGTGGGTCGTGTGGGATTCGAACCTACGACCAATTGGTTAAAAGCCAACTGCTCTACCAACTGAGCTAACGACCCGTTTCGTGGGGCGTATAATACCGAATTCTTTTGGTAATTCAACACCCTACAGAAAAAAAATCAAAAATAACGTGTAGGGTCACTCACACCGGCTGCAGTGAAGCCTTCCGCGCGCAAGCGGCAGCTGTCGCATTTGCCACAGGCCTGGCCTTCGTCGTCAGCCTGATAGCAGGACACCGTCAGGCCGTAGTCCACACCCAGCGCCACGCCCGCCTTGACGATTTCGGCCTTGCTCATGTTCTGCAACGGCGCCTGAATGGTGAAGCCATTGCCTTCCACTCCAGCCTTGGTAGCCAGATTGGCCAGGCGCTCGAAGGCCTCGATGAACTCGGGTCGGCAGTCCGGGTAGCCGGAGTAGTCGACCGCATTGACGCCAATGAAGATATCCCGCGCCTCCAGCACCTCGGCCCAGCCCAGGGCCAGCGACAGAAAGACCGTGTTGCGCGCCGGCACGTAAGTCACCGGAATGCCCTCGCCCAAGGTTTCGGGAACGTCGATCGACGTATCGGTCAGCGCCGAACCGCCCATGCCGTCCAGATTCAGTCCAATGACCTTGTGCTGGACCACGCCCAGATCGCGAGCCACCCGCGCCGCCGCATTAAGCTCGGCGCGATGGCGCTGACCATAGTCGAAACTCATGGTGTAGCAGGCGTAGCCCTGGTCTTTGGCCATCGCCACTACGGTCGCGGAATCCAGGCCGCCGGAGAGCAGGATGACCGCTTTTTTCTGGTGCTCGGTTGTGTCGTTCATGTCAGCGCCCCGGCTCGTCGTTCCAAAGAAGTTTGTGCAATTGCATCTGCAGGCGCACCGGCAGGTTGTCGGCCACGATCCAGTCGGCCAGATCGGTTGCACGCAGTTGATCCTTACTTGGCGAGAACAGCACTTCGCCAGCGCGCTGGTCCAGACCGTACTGAATCAGCTTGGAGACGGCCCAGTCGTAGTCTTCACGCGAGCACAGGACGAATTTAACCTGGTCGTTGCGGGTCAGCAGCTCGATGTTCTCGTAGCGATTGCGATGGACCTCGAGGGAACCCGGGGTCTTCAAATCAAGCACCCGGCTGACTCGCGTGTCCACTGCGCTGATGTCGAGCGCACCGCTGGTTTCCACGGAAACCTCATAGCCGGCATCGCACAGGCGCTGCATCAATGGGATGGCATTGGGCTGGGCCAACGGCTCGCCCCCGGTCACGCACACATAGCGGGGCTTGTAGCTGGCCACCTGCTCCATGAGCGAGTCGAGGGTACGCTGGGTACCCCCGCTGAATGCATAGGCGCTGTCGCAGTATTGGCAGCGCAGAGGGCAACCGGTCAGGCGCACGAAAACCGTGGGCAGGCCAGCGGTCCGCGTCTCACCCTGCAAGGAGTAGAAGACTTCGGTGATACGTAGTGTGTCTTGCATAGGGTCCACGGGCGTGACAGCGAAACAGGCTGACCGCCTCCGTTGGGCACTTCAGGCAGCCCGCGCTCGCGTGGCTTCAGGAAGCGTGTTCATAAAATGGCGGCAAATTCTAACAAAAAACCCGCGCCAGGCGCGGGTTTCTTCGAATCACTCGGCAAGCTTCACAATCTTTGCAGGTCTTTCTGCGCCAATTGCGCCGCGGAAGTACCCGGATACTGGGTCACAACCTGCTGCAGAATACCTTTGACTCGATCGGTATGACCGAGGCGACGTTCGACGTCGGCCAACTTGTACAGCGAATCCGGCACCTTGTTGTGCTTGGGATACAGCTGGCTAACCTTGGCGAAGGCTTGACCTGCGCCTTGCAGATCACCTTTGGCAAGGTTGACCTCGCCCAGCCAGTACTGGGCATTGCCCGCATACTGGCTGTTCGGGTATTTGCGCAGGAATGCGGCAAATGCCTGGCTGGCCTTGTCGAAATCCTTGGCTTTGATCAGGTCGAAGGCTGCATCGTAATACAGCTTCTCCTTGGCCGGATCGCCAGGCTCTGAACTGGCTGTCGATTGACCGCCAGCCGATGAAGCACCAGCGCCGCCGGAGGCGCCGCTGGCTGAAGAATTATCCGGTTGGGCAGCGGGTGCAGGTGCAACCCCAGCGCCAATCCGACGATCGAGATCCTGATACCGCTCGAGCCCTTCCTGTTTCAGGCGCTGGATATCGTTTTGCTGGACTTCGACCTGACCTCGCAGACGCGCGATGTCTTCCTGCATTTGCTGCAGTTGCATGAACAGCTCGCCCTGAGCCGAGACAGGCGCTTGCGCACCTGACCCGGCCGAGGCGCCGTTCGTACCGTAACCTGCAGGCGGATAGCTGCCACCAACGGCGCCACTGTTACCGTAGCCTCCATTGTTGTTGCTATCGACCACAGGCACCGCGCCCCAAGCCATCACAGGCAGGGCGAAAGCCAGAACAGTTACAGCACGACGGCACGTTCGCATGACGAATTACTTACGCAGTTCGACGCGACGGTTTTGAGCCCACGACTGCTCGTCGTTGCCGGTAGCTACTGGACGCTCTTCGCCGTAGGAAACCAGTTCCAGCTGAGCTGGCGAAACGCCTTGCAGTACCAGGTAACGCTGAACGGCCTTGGCGCGACGCTCGCCCAGTGCCAGGTTGTACTCGCGAGTACCGCGCTCGTCGGTGTTACCTTCCAGGACGACGCGAGCGCCGTTGGCTTTCAGGTCCTTGGCGTGAACGTCCAGAGCGCGCATGGCTTCTGGCTTCAGGTCCGAGCTGTCGTATTCGAAGTAGAAGGTGGTGATTGCGCGCAGAGCAGCTTCTTCGCTCAGGGAACCGTCAACGGCACCGGTGTTTGCGCCGTAACCAGCGTTAGGGTCGACAGCAGCGCCGCCTTGACCAGCATCTTCGCCGCCTTTGGACGAGCAACCTACAGCTACGGACAAGGCCAGGGCCAGCGCAGCAAACTTACCAAACTTCAGCATTTCCATCGTGAAACTCCTAATGAACCCCAGTGTGTTAAGTACAACGTATTACGCCGCGTCAGTTCAGGTAAGGGGACCAGGACGGTTCTCTGACTTCGCCTTGAGCGGTAGGAAGCGGGAGCCTCACGCGGCCATTTAGCGACACGAGCATCAAGACTCCCCGGCCCTGCTGGCGGGTGGCGTAGATTACCATGGTGCCGTTGGGCGCAACAGTAGGCGACTCATCAAGAGTTGAATCTGTGAGGATCTTTACGCTTCCGCGTTCCAAGTCCTGCGCCGCCACCTTGAAATTGGTGAAACCATCTTGCCGGTGAATCATTACAAGCGTCTTTTCGTCAGCCGAAAGTTTCGGGTTGGCGTTGTAGTTGCCCACGAACGTCACACGCTCGGCATTGGCGCCACCGGAAGTGCTGGTCTTGTAGATCTGCGGCTTGCCGCCACGGTCCGACGTGAAGTAAAGCGTCGAGCCGTCCTTGCCCCAGAAGGGTTCGGTATCGATCGCCGGGCTGTTGGTCACGCGAGTCAATGCGCGCGACCCCAGGTTCATCACGTAGATTTCCGGGTTGCCATCCTTTGACAGCACCAGCGCCAGACGGTTGCCGTCAGGTGAAAACGCCGGTGCGCCGTTCAAGCCTTCGAAGTTGGTCAGCTGCTCGCGGCGACCGGTGTCGACGTTCTGCAGGAAGATCCGCGGACGACGCTGCTCGAACGATACATAGGCAATGTTGCGGCCATTGGGCGAGTAGCGTGGCGACAGGATCGGCTCGCGCGACTGCAGCAGGGTTACGGCACGTGCCCCATCGTAGTCCGAACGCTGCAGGGTGTAGCGAGTAGCGTTGGTACCGGCGCGCTCGGCGGTGACATAGAGCATGCGCGTGGAGAACGCACCCTTGATCCCGGTCAGCTTCTCGAACGACTGGTCGGAGATGAAGTGGGCCATGTCACGCAGCTGATCGGTGGTGCCCGACACGCTGCCGGTCAACACGGGTTGCTGGGTGTTGACGTTGAGCAGCGCGTACTGCACCTGCAGGCGACCACCGGCCGGCGTGATGCTGCCGACCATGACGTACTGGGCACCCAGCGCCTGCCAGTCGCGGTAGATGACTTCGCTGGCCTGGGACGGCTGGCTGATCATGTTCTGCGGTGGAATGGGTGAGTAGTAGCCCGAGTTGCGCAGGTCGTTGCCGACGATTTCGGCAATGTTGTCAGGCAACACGCTACCACCCTGGAAGCCGAACGGGACGACCGCGATCGGCGTCGCCCGGTCGGCACCGCTGGTGACCAGAATGTTCTTTTCGTCCGCAGAGGCCATGCCGGCGGCGCAGCACAGGACGACGAGCAGTCCTCGAAGAAGGGTAATCACAAGGCAAGATCCTCAGGTGTAAATGTCATCTTGAAGGAACGATAGGGGTTGAAGTCAGCTGGTTTCAAACCCTGCATTTCCGTTAAACGGCCAATGTTCTTGACCGCAGCAACCGCCGAACTGTCGAAAGGCCCATCGCCACTGGAGCGCGAAACGCTGACGTTGGTGACAGTACCATCGGGCAACATGTTGATCTGCAATACCACAGTCATGTTCTTGCGTGCAGAAGGCGGACGTGCCCAACCTTCGGCTGCTCGCGAGCGAATGAGATCGTCGAAGTTGCCCGCGACTTCATCACCCTGCTCATCGGCGAGCGCCTGCTGGCGTTCGGGCTTGTCGGAAAGCAGATCGGCCAGCGCCTGCGCCTTCTTGTCTTCCGCAGCCTTGCGTGCCGCATCCTGGGCCTTCTTCTTCGCAGCGTCGGCCGCAGCCTTCTTCTTCGCGTCCTCGGCAGCCTTCTTCTTGGCATCTTCGGCAGCGGCGGCGGCAGCAGCTTTCTTGGCGTCGTCTTCGGCTTTCTTCTTCGCGTCTTCGGCGGCCTTCTTCTTGGCGTCTTCGGCAGCCTTCTTCTTGGCTTCCTCGGCCGCCTCCTTCTTGGCCTCCTCTTGCTCGGCTTTCTTCTTGGCGATATCGGCCAACTCGCTTTTCTTGGCTTCGGCAGCTTTTTCTGCCGCTTCGGCCTTGGCCGCTTCAGCCTTGGCTGCGGCCGCCTCTGCCGCTTCCGCCTTGGCGGCGGCGTCGGCTTTCTTGGCTTCGTCGGCCTTCTTCGCTGCCTCGGCCTTTTGAGCGGTTTCCTCTTTCTTTTGTTCCGCCGCCTTTATGGCTTCCTGTTCAAGCTTCTTGGTCTCCATCTGCTCGACTTCAGTTTGTCGCGCGGCAGACTTCTTCGCCTCGCCCGCCAGCTTCTGATTGGTCTGAGTGGTGGCCTGGCTCTTGGACTTGAGCTGATAGAGCGTAGCCTGCACGATGGGGCGCGCTTCGGGCAGTTCGGGCGTCATGGCGAAACTGACGAACAACATCCCGAAAATCAGCACGTGCAGGGCTACCGCCCAGACCGTGGGCCAGAAGAAGCTTTCCGAGGCTGAATGCTCTCGCTTTTGCATCACGGGGCCTCGGTAATCAAGCCAACGTTACCGACACCTGCCTGCTGCAAACCACCCATGGCGCCCATGACAGCGCCATAATCCACGGTCTTGTCACCGCGAATGAAGACTTGGGTCTTCTTCCCGTTGGCATTGCCCTGGTTGATGATCGCGGTCGCGGCCTGGGTCATCTGCGCCAGGGTCATGGCCTTGTCCTGCTGCTTTTCAGTGTCTACTTCCTTGCCGACGTTCCAGTAGTAGGTCTTGTCGGCCTTGATGGAAATGGTGAGCACCTGAGTGTTGTTGTCCTGCGGCAACGCTTCGCTGGAAACCTTGGGCAGATCGACCTTCACACCTTGGTTGATCATCGGAGCGGTGACCATGAAGATGACCAGCAGTACCAACATCACGTCGATGTAGGGCACCACGTTCATCTCGGCGACCGGCTTGCGTTTTGGGCGACGACCTCGAGTCATTGGGTTATCCCTGCTCACTCTTCGCTGGTGTGCACTTTACGGTGCAGGATGGCCTGGAACTCGTCAGCGAACGTGTAGTAACGGTTGATCAGGGTCTCGCTGCGGGCAGCGAAACGGTTGTAGGCAATAACGGCCGGAATGGCAGCGAACAGGCCGATGGCCGTGGCGATCAGCGCTTCGGCAATACCCGGTGCAACGGTCGCAAGCGTCGCCTGCTGGGCCGAAGCCAGACCGCGGAACGAGTTCATGATGCCCCATACGGTACCGAACAGACCGACATACGGGCTGGTGGAACCGACCGTGGCCAGGAACGGCAGGCCCTGCTCGAGCTTCTCTTCCTCACGGGAGATCGCAACGCGCATGGCACGACCGACGCCTTCCATGACCGCATCGGGGTCGACGCCCTGCTGCTGGCGCAGACGGGAGAACTCCTTGAAGCCGGCACGGAAGATCTGCTCGACGCCCGAATCCGGATCCGGATTGCTTCCAGCCTGGCGATACAACTTGGACAGGTCGATGCCCGACCAGAATCGCTCCTCGAAGCTGTCCAGAGCCCGACGCCCGGCGCGCAGCATCGAGCTGCGCTGAAAGATCATGATCCACGAAGTGACCGAGGCGGCCACCAGAATCAGCATGACCAACTGCACCACGACACTGGCATTGCTGACCAAACTCCACATGGAGGTATGGTCGACGACGTTAGCTTCCACGCTTAATCTCCTGCATTGGATTATTTGCCCAGGTCGCCCGCGTCGGCGAGGGCCGCGCGCAAGGCTGGGGGAATGGCCTGGGGTTTGAAATTATCGGCGCGCACACAGGCCACCATGAACTGCCCTTCGCAGAGCAGCGTTGCGTCCTTCATCCGCCATACCTGCTGCTTGAAACGCAGGCTGGCGCGATTCAATTCGATTATTTCGGCGGTCACCTTCAGTTCGTCGTCCAACCGCGCTGGCGCATGGTAGCGCGCCTGTGCCGAATGGACGACGAAAAGCAGGTTCTCTCCTGCCAAATGCGACTGGACGAACCCCAGCGCACGCAGGCGCTCGGTACGAGCCCGCTCCATGAATTTGAGGTAGTTGACGTAGTAGACGACGCCGCCTGCATCGGTGTCTTCGTAATAGA